>CAZCRQ010000069.1:0-11472 GCA_964501095.1 uncultured bacterium
GCTGAATTCCCCCCCGCTCGCGGGGGGGAGAAAGGGGGGGGAGTTGCCGCTCGCGATGGGGAGAAAAGAGGGGAAGAAGGTGAAGCATTGATTAAAAGAGGATTATCCCTCAAACCAATCGAATCCCTGAAATCCAATGACCTTATCTTTTCCCCTGACGGTAGCTCACATCGCTTACTACGTATTATCCGAAAACAATACCGTGGAAAAATGATTGAGCTTAAACATTCCGCCAGTACGGCATCACTTTGGCTGACAGCGGATCATCGGGTTCTTGCCAAGCGAAGACCACGTACATTAGGAGGAAACCGTGATTGGTCAGCTTCTCCAATTGAAAATCTAGAGCGCCGTCGGGAGTTGAGAAAGGATATGACCCCACCCGAACATCGATTATGGTCAGTATTAAGAGGAAAACAGTTGGAAAGTAAATTCAGACGGCAGCATCCAATTGGACCATATATTGCCGATTTTTATTGCCGGGATGCGCATTTGGTGATAGAGGTTGATGGTGCCCAGCATGGTGAGAAAGAAGCTATCCAATATGATTATGAGCGGGACTCTTATATGTATTCTCTAGGATTGGATGTTCTGCGTTTCTCTACTAGAGATATAAACGAAAACTTAGAAGGGGTTATAACCTCCATCCAAACACAAATTCAGCTTAGAAAGGAAAGTATTGAAGGCGCTGAATGGGTTCAAGCTGGGAATTTAGTGCCAGGTGACATTGTATTCTATGGAATCGACAGGCAAGGTGTTGAATTAACCGTGGTGAATAATACTTATTCCGAAGAAGAGGTGTTTGATATTGAAGTCGAATCAGCGCATTCGTTCATTACCGAAGTGTGTTTATTGCATAACTGCGGGTGCGGGACGACAGCTTATGTGGCGGTGCAATTGATCCCCACCAACCTGAGTTAAACTATTCACTGCGAATCAGAAACGTTCCTCTCAAAGTCAAGCGTCGCGAGACTATCACTAT
Source organism: uncultured bacterium (assembly GCA_964501095.1). GTDB lineage: Bacteria > Electryoneota > Electryoneia > Electryoneales > Electryoneaceae > CAZCRQ01. Next base: position 980 of record CAZCRQ010000069.1, read on the forward strand.
ACAAACAAAAAGTAAATTCTTTTATAATTTTACTATATTGGTTACCAGCTACTGGTCGCAAAATGCGACTACCTCCAGTGATAATACTTCCTGCTTTTCATTTTAATCATTCTCACTTGCTTCAAAGCCGATCTTTCGTTTAGGTGAAATAGGTTGGCTCTTTGGCGGAGTAAACATCTGGCGAATGGCAGCCAGAATCAATTGTAGTTGGTCGTCATGTTGCCCAATCCTTCGTTCCAATTCATCCAGCTTTTCCTGAAGAATACGAGTCTTAAAAGCTAATTCCCGTAATTTGACAAACGCACGTACGATAAAAACACTTGCTCGTATTGCATGTTCTGAATTCAAAACATTGGCTGCCATAATTGCACCATGCTCTGTAAAGGCATTGGGCAGCACCTTCGAGAATTTCAAGCGTGAAAGGTGGTCGCAATTTGCGACCACCTCATCTTTTTCTTCTTGCGACAATTGAAAAACAAAATCTTCTGGGAAACGAGATATGTTACGTTTAACTTGTTCATTGAGACGCTTAGTCTCTACACCGTAAAGTTCAGCCAAGTCGCGGTCTATTATAACTCGATTACCTCGAATAAGGAGGATGCGGTCCTGTACTCTCTCTAATGGAATCATCATTTTAGATGTGCACATAAATTCTTCTCACATTATTATGGAAAGCTCGTTCAACTTGTGTAATCTAGGATCATCGCACTCCAAGTGCGTTTCGGTTACTCAGTTCGAATTATAAACGTTCCTCCCGTAGCGACGGTGTTTCCTACTCGATCGGAGATAATCAAATCCCAGCGATGGGCGCCGGAAGGAAGCGGATCCCAGGATTCGTAGCAAATCTCTTTTTTATCCGGATCATAGACCCAGATGGTTGAATAGCCGTCGAGCAGCAAGTCGCAATTATCAAGATCGAGACCGCTGAGGTTGTCCTCGACAGTCGCACGGATTCGCGGAGTGGTCGTTGTGAGGAGAGCATTTTCTTGAGGAAAGGGATTTTCGATGCGGGGTGGGAGAGTATCGAGCATCACGCTGAAATCCTCGAAGGATAAAACCTTGGTTTCCAGGGTGAAGCCGTCCGGGCTGCGATGTGTTTCCAAGGCTGTCCAAATTCCATTTTTACTTTTCTCCCGGTAAACCAGCACGGCGGCATCCGACCAGGGCATTTGACGGGAGTTGAAGCGTAGCGTTACCTCCCCGGCAAAGGGATGATCCTGGGGAAAGAGGGAATAGATCGGTGTGATGGTGCAGTCGATCGGGGCGGATTTTTCCAACCGAGCAACCAGGTCGAACCAGAGGGATGATTGTCCGATGGAGACCACGAGGCTACTGTCGGGAGAATACCAGTCCAATGTCTCCCCAGCCTTCATGGTGGCGAAATTTAACCGCTGAAATCCAGCCGCGATCACTCCGGAGTCGGTGGAAGCGGAGATTCGCAAGTTGCCCTCGCCTTGGTAACTCAATGGTAAACCGAGGCGTCCGATCCAAGTCGAATTGTTACATTTTTTTAACTCATTAAATCCTCCAAATGGTAAAAGCGACATCCGTACGATTTTGGTTTCTATCGGGACATTCGATACGGTTACTCGAAATAGAGTGGAGATTATGTCAATATCAATGTTAATCTTAGGGATGGAGTCGCTGACCAGGGGCAAGCTGGGGGCATCGGACGGTTCTGCCGGGGGAAACGTCGGTTCGGACAAAGCACTGATCTTCCATTCCACCTCGCTGCTGTTTTGTGCATCATCAAAGACTCGTACGAGAACTGTATGTACGCCGTCCCCAAGAATACGGGAGTCGAGAAATCCCCCTGTTAAATCATGTCGATAGAAATAGAGCTGGTTTTTCGGGAGGAGGTACAGGCGGTGAAAACGTTGAAATCCGCGCCGTTCCAATTCAAAATCAAAATCAAGGCGATTTTGGATATTAAATTGATAATCGAAACTGTCCGGCTGGAACACATATTGTAATTCATCATCGACAAATAGTTCAATCCGACTTACACCCAGTGCATAATGTGAAGCATTTTGAAAATCAACAGCATTTACCGCCAGCCCGACTTTTCCATAAAAGCTGACTGGATTGACCTGTCCTCGTGCAAATTCACGAATCACCGGTAATATGTCCCCCTCCACTTCGCTATTCGTATCCAGAGGTTTCATGGCGAGGGCGCGAATAGTCGGAGGACGAGTATCCTCGACGGAAAAACCTTCCATCACCGGATTGTAGGGTCGGTTCATTCCCTTGCGCAGTTCGAAATGGAGGTGAGGGGGACCGGAACCTGTGTCCCCGGAATATGCCAGTAGATCACCGCGGTTAAGGTGATGTTCCCCGGATTTGTAAAACGTTTCAACTTGGTAACAACCCGCTTCCTGCTGCAACTGGCGGATTTCTTTCTCCAATTTGCCATAAAACCGGTCGAGATGCGCATAGACGGCAATTCGTCCATCTTCGAGTTGCAGATAAAGCGCTTTTCCATACCCATTGAAGTTGATTTTCACCCGGATAATATCGCCATCGTCAACCGCATAGCAGGGATAACCGGTGTTGCCATTGGTGCGAATGTCAATCCCGGCATGAAAACGATCGGGACGATACTCACCAAAGGTGCTGGTCAGAATCCGACTGGCATCCGTGGGCCAACGAAGCAGTAGTTTCTTCTGAGAAGAATCGGCGGCGTGGGATATTTGAATTGGAAGGAGGAGGAGGAAAAAGAGACTGAACAGAAAGTAGGTCATTTTTCTACGATTTTGTTAAGCATATCCAGCTTTTCTATAACCCTGGGGACATGATTGCTAGTCGGAAACTCCACGATGAACCGTGTGTACATCTCACGGGCAGCCTGAATTTCACCCAGCATCTCATGGCACTGGGCGATCTTGTACTGCGCATCTTCGCCTTTGTTGTTATCGGAATAAGTCAAAGTACGTTCCAACTCCATCAGCGCTTGGGCATAATCGCCCATTAGGAAGAAACTCTCCCCGATCCAATACTGGCAGTTATCCGAAAGACTGTTGGGTTTGCTATCCTTCAACATTTCGCGAAAATGAGTGATCGCCGCCGCATATTGACCGCTCTCATAGAGTGCATAACCAATCTGATAACGTTCCGGAAAACCATCAGCAGGTCTGGCGGGAACAGCTCCACTCAGTATGATGAATACTGCTATCAAACAAATTGCTTTATTCTTCATGGATATCCTATTGTTTGCTAAGAAATTCCCAAAAATTCTCGGACAGTCTGTTTCGCGGGAATGACACCGGCAACGAGTTTCCCCATTCTCGGACAGCCTGATAATATAGTTTTCCTTCATTCTGACATCAAGCGGGAGTTTTCGATTTGCTTGATTCACGAAACAATTTTGGATCACCTAGCGTTTCTCACTGTGATCCGGTTTTTGCACTTCGACAGTGAATTTTCCTGCTGATTTTGTCGCGATAGCCTTCCTTTGGGGAGGGGGTGAGAGTAACCGGAACAACCTTCCAGCGATACTACGAATACGACTGTCAGGCTGAGTCAGATCATCCACCACGGCAATACCCAAAGAAATCAATAAACCAGTCCAAAATGTCGGATTTGACAAAGGCTTTTTCGACCTTATGCCTTGTTGGAGACCTCTCCAATTGCACCCTCCGAGCCCGCGTCCGGTTCGAGGTCCTGCGCCTCGCGGTCCGCTTCCATCACCCAATGGCATAGTTACCTCTCCTAGAGAACGAGATTAAAAGAACTTGCTTTAAAAAAAAACTGCGATTACCTTAACTATAAGGGTAGCCTAATTATACGCTGAATTGTTTGTGTAGTCAAGATGATCGCAGTATTCCATTCAAAGGCAAAATTGAGGAGGTCGGGAAAATGCCAAGATTCGATCGTACCGGACCGAGGGGAGAAGGTCCTTTGACAGGCATGGGACAGTGGCAATGTCGGGGAAGGGCTCATTTTAGCACCAGATTCAGGGGTGTGGGACGCGGGGGACTTCCTTGGGGAGGCGGACATGGCAACTGTTTTGGCGGAGGAAGAGGAGCCTGGTGGAGAGAATTTCGCGAGGAATCTTTCTCGTCAAGACGTTCTACCAGGGAAGAAGAACTGGATTATCTCAATGAATATGAACAGTTCCTTCAGGATGAAATTGAATTTGTAAGAAGAAGGAAAGAGAGAAGTACACCAGCAACTCCAAATGAAACTTAAAACCAAGTGAAACAGAAAGAGTGTGCTTGAAAATGTCTTTTAAAATTGCAATCGCTACAGACGATGGGAACAGAATCGCCCAGCATTTCGGCAGGACACCCCTCTTCGTGGTATTCACCATCGATCAAGGTCGGGTGATCGATCGGGAATTGCGCCCGAACACTTTCACCGGTCATTATCGCGGCGGGATGGGAATGGGAGAAGGCGGTGCGATGAGAAGTTTTGATGACAGTGATCATCATAAAGAAGTTCAGTCATCGGTGCTGCAGGGACTTGGTGACTGTCGAGCGGTGATTTCCGCTGGCGGCGGACGTCGAATTTGGGAAACATTGCAAAATGCCGGAATCGCGATGATCATCACTGATCGTTTCAGTGTCGACGATGCCTTGGAAACCTATTTAAAAGGCGAACTCACAGATACCGGCGAGCGCTGCGAGGGTCAGGAATAATGAAATATCTCATAGCCGCTACTGAACCCAATTTGGAGGCGAGAGTCCATAAACGTTTCGGACATGCCGATTATTACCTGGTGGTGGATGCCGACACTCTTGAATTTACCTGGTTTGAGGGATTGAGCCAGGATCAGCCACATCATGATTTTCTACGATTCCTAGATCCGCAAATCGGCGCCGTTATCACGGGAAATATAGGACCGAACGCTTTTCAGGATATTCAGCAATTGAGCTTAAAGGTCTATTCCTGCATTGGTCTGACGGTTAAAGAAGCCATAGAGAAGGTAAAGGGTGGAAAAATATCTTCTTTATCTGCTTCGACAATGAAACACAGCATTCACACCGCACGACAAAGTGGGAGAGAAAAACCGCGATGAGACATCGCGGTTAAACGAAAGAACCTTTTGCAACTACAATTCTTTCCAGGACTCAGGTAGAAGAGCGTTGACGTTTGACATCAGTTGCCGCTAATCCCTTTGGACCAGATTCAACTTCAAATTCAACTTCTTCACCTTCCTCCAGGCTACGGAACCCACCGCTGCTGATTGCGCTAAAATGTACAAATACATCTTGCCCATCCTCAGATTCGATAAAACCGAAGCCTTTCTTTGCATCGAACCACTTCACCTTACCGTGCATCTGGAACTACGCCTTTCTTTAAAACTGCGGTCGCCCGATACGACCCTGACTTTTAAATGTAACTCAAGCTTTGCGAAGAAACAAGCAACGCGGGAAAAATTCCTATGTTGAACGTCACTTACGCAACTTGAAATAATTCGTTCACAGCCCTTCTTATCGATGCCATTATCCCTAATTCCGGCTGTTCTCACAGTCAGGAAGCACCGGATAAAACCTGGCTGAACCATTTGTTTATTTTAATAATACAATCTTCTGTATTCGACTTACGCCCTGAAATTCCACTTGCAGGAAATACACTCCGCTGACCAACGGCTGTCTCGTTTGATCTGTAGTGAAAAGGTATCGGTGAACGCCTGCCTCGTAGAGATGTCTGCCGCTGAATACCTTTTGTCCGAGTATGTTAAACAGTGCAATTGCCACTTCCCCTTTCTCAGGTAAGGAGAACGGCACGGTAAACACCGGATTGAATGGATTCGGATATGTTGCCTCCACTCGAAAATCAGCGGGAAGATCAGTCGGAACGAGATCCAGATTCACCTGAGCATAAGCGCCTTCTCCGAAACAGGCGGAAGCCTCCGGTTGAGCAATGTCGATTTTGCTCCCATCCGCTTTTTTCACGACAAAAGTTATTGGCGCTCCGTCATGAAATCCCGCCAGATGATATTCATCCGAGCCTTCCCAAGCGACAACTGGGATAATCTCCTGTTCTTCTTGAATGACAGCGTTGCCCACCAACTGCTCGTTATCCCATAATTCTATTGTGGAGGGATCAAGCGCAAGAATTTGGGGGCTGATCTGGACAAGTACGGCGTACGGTAAACCGGTTGCCACTGAGGAATTCAAAGAGCTGTTTTCCGCAACGTTGTTCGGAGGTGTCGCTGTTAAAAGTCGTTCTGTCACATATTGGAAAGTGACTGTCTCCAGGACAATTGTCATGTACCCTTCACCAGGCTGCATATTCCCGATGGTGTTGATGTGCATGTGGGGCAGCCACATCCGTCCATCATCTGTTATGACAATATCAACCTGGTCGGCGACGGAAGCCAGTGCCGTTTCAATCGGAACCGGTACATCGAAGGGGTAACCGAACCACTGCCACGGTCCACGTGTCAAGGTATATTGAGTGGTCGGATCCAACCGAGCCCCGGTAAATGTGACTTCAGACTGCGATTCGCAGAGAATCCGGTACGCTTGAGTCATGGTGAGGGCGCCGATGGTATTGATCCGCGGCGGGAGGTAAATACCGCCATTGGATTGATATACAATCACCAGATCGTTAACATTGCCGAATACCTGCGCCGCGTTCAAATCTTCCGGAACTACATAGCTTGATATCATCTCAAAGTAATTCGCCCGCAAGGGAATTGTGAGATTGAAGATATTCTGTGTCCATTCGATTTCTATCGGGTCGCAAGGCGGAGAAATCCCCCGGTTATAACATGCGCTCACTTCGTATTCATAGATTCCGCTGGGTTCCGAGATTAGGACATCATCATAGCTGGTTTCCATGATTACATTAGTGATCGCATGACTGTTACGGTAGACAATAAATCCAAGTAATTCAGCCGCTTCATCCAGCTCACCCATCGGCGTATTCCACTCCAGATGGACAATTCCATCTTCCAGTTCGCCCTGGAATCCGGAGGGATAATAGAGTAGATCGGGCATGGTTAATGAAATATCATCGATATACCAGCCTTCAGCAGTGGTGCCAACATCTGACCCGAAGTGGAACCGGATATAGAGCATGCCTTGACCATAGATGGTATAGCTCTGCTCTTCCCAGTCAATGTGTCCGCTGTAAACCATGACATCGACGCCGAAGGGTCCCGTACCTCGAGTGCTGTAATTGTACCCTGCCATCGGGATGCGTTCCCATTCCTCGCCGTCATAAGATAATTCCACCCGTCCGCCGTCGTAGCAGTCTCCGGGGTAATTACGGGAGATCTCGGCGTCTATCCAGTGACGGAAGCTCAAGGTCAACGGTCCGGTTCGTTCGATCGGAGGAAGCTCGAGGAAAGCATCGAGATGATCGGCATAATTGGCGCCACCCTCTCCACCTAACTTCCAAGAGTGTGAGCCCTCGTGAGTCCAGTTTCGATAGTCAGAGACATGCCATTGATCACCCCATCCGGCGGTGGAATAATGTGTCCAGCCTTCGACCTCTCGCTCGAGATTCTCAAAAAAGCCGCCGATCTCGATGGCTTTGTAGACCGAATAGCGGTAGCCGTCTTCACGGGTTAACTCGCAGAGCAGCCAGGCACGGCAGGGATCATTTGCCTCCTCGGCAACGGTAATGCTGACCATATTTTGGATAACGATGGTTTCATCCGCCGCCACTTCGATCACTTCCGGGTTGGTAATAATTTGCTGAAGCGCCGGGTCGGTCGCTGAGAGCGACAGGACAACGTTGTTGAGGTCGGATGTGCCATCATTGGTCAATTCAAATGTCACTTCGCCCACTTCGCCCGGTTCTAAACGATAATCGCCATCGCCATCATTCTCATCGTTTATTTCAATCAGCCTCAGCGTTAGCCGCGGAGCGTGAAGATCGACATTGATATCGATATTACGGTTTAAATCATCCGCAATCACTGACAAAGCAATCTGCGCCCGTGTATTGTCCGGAGTTATTGGGCTGACCTGAACCGGGAAGGTGAGAGTTGTCCCTTCATTGGGATCCAAGTTTTCCGCACCCATCGGTTGAGGTTCTATTGTCAACCAGGGAGACAATGATATGGCGGTTACACTAAGCGATTGAATTGCTGCCAACCCGCGATTCACAACCTCCAGGGCGATTTCCACTGTTTCGCCATAATCCGCCTGACCATTGCCGTTTCCGGTCACTTCGTCATGGACGCTCACTCCCTGGATATTCGGATAACCCTCATCGGGCGCGATGGCGATGATCTGTGTAAAATAGGGAACGTGGTTGTGAGCGGTGATAGAAACATCCAACGGACCGGGCTGATCTATCAACAGATCGACCGTCGCCACGCCTGCTTCATCCGTCAAAGCGTTTTCCAACAATTCGCCATTACGGCACACTGAAACCAAAGCGTTTTCCACGCCATTGACCGTGATTACCAGACCATCCTCACCAATCTCACAGACGACTGGACAGTCAACATCGAACTCTTCCGCAGTGCTGGAATAAATATCGATGGTTGGATCGCCGAAGAGGTTGATCTCATAATAACACCATCTCATGCAAGAGCCGTTGATATTGGGGGCATTGTCATGCTTGGAGTCGCGGTTGATGTCACCGAGGTTGAAGATATTTTCATAGAAAATGGCGTCGACAAACTGGCGATGGTAACGTTGCGAAGGTCCATTGGTATCATTGCCCGATCCCCAACCGTAACGGCTGTTTGAGATGAAGGCAAAAGCCCCGTTGTCTATCGTTGTCCATTTTTCTGTAATACTTCCCTGTTCGAACGCTCCGCAGTAGCAACCCTGGGTATAGGTAAGGTAGTAAGTATGGTTCATGCCATTATTGGTCATGTTGGTGTTATTGATCTGCCCCAGGCTCGCCTTTAACGCATAAGTTACGTTGGCATGACCGAGGTGATGCACCATGTAGAAACCGGAATTCAGCCGATTGAAAAGCTCCTGCACCGGCCATGTGTAGTTAGGAGTATCATAAAGTGATTGGACATTCCATACCGGTGTGAATCCATAAGTGCGATAACCATAATTGTCCGAGCCGTGCCAGATTTCATCCATGTAATCGCCGCCCCAAGCTGTCCAGCCAAGGTCTTCTCCAACCATCAATGCGTTGGTTACCTCGTTGACAACTGGTTGAGCTTGCAGACGGATTTGCTTGTCGATCCAGGTCTGTATCATCGGTATGCTGGTTATCGGGGCACGTCCAATGCAGACTTCCTGGTAAAGGTCAGCTTCGTTGGATTCGCCCCAACGGTTGTCATTATCAGTGTTCCAGGTGCCATCGAGACCGGCGTAGTACAAATCCGCTGGGATATTACTATCCTCTTCCTGTCCCTGAACTACCGCATAAAATCCGCGATAAGGCACAAAGGCGACATCGCCGCCGAGAAGAATGTAGTTTACCCAATGTGAATAGTAATAATCGATAATCGCATTGCGGATCTGATCCTGGTGGTCATTCCCCTCAAACTCATCATAGATGTCTTGGGTAGTTATAACCGCGGTTTGCATCCCAATGCTGCGTTTGAATTCGGCATATTCTTCCCAAGCTTCCGCATGACTTTCATCGCAGATGATTAGGAAATTGAGCGGCACTTCATCGAGTTCGCGATCTTGTTGAATGGGGTAAGCGCCAAGCTGGTCAAGATCGTCGGTGATCACGGAGAGCAGCTTGACCGAATAATCATCGCCGCGCAGCAAACGCAAAGCCTCTTGCGCTCGATAACTCGGTTCAGTTATTAATTCAAGGCGAACATGACGTAACTGTTCGGTAATCCCGGTGTTTGGCTGCCAACGTATTGGATTCAAGAGAAAGCTGCCTAAGCTGTGTCCGCGGAGAAAACCGGTTTGTATATCATGAATCGGTTCGGCAGGGAAGCGTGATGCACCTTGGTAAATCTCGGGATTAGGGGTGAGTTCTGTCTGCCGCCATTTGCTGAGCGGCATCACTGCGGAGCCGGGGACCGGGTATGTTGTTTGTGTCAAAGTTTCCCACTCGCCATCGATCATCCGAACCGCCACCAATTCTTCACCGGCAGGCACCAAGAGAGTATACGCTAGCATGGGTAATACCGGTTCACCCGGCTCGCCGTAACTCTCCAAACCCTCGAGTATAAAATGGTCGTACACGCCATCATTGGTGACTTGCACCGGTTCAAAGGAAAACTCCCGCTCGATGACTCCCGCCGCAGCTACACTCGCCAGCAACAGGACTATTATTAAGCAGGTCAGCCTTTTAAGCATATTTTGCACTCCGTTGGCAATTGTTGCACTCTTGGCAACATAACTTGGGCGCATCGCCTATAACTTTCCTCTCTCGCTTAAGACGAAAATCTCCAACACCCCAGCCATTTTCCTCGATCAATATAGATCGATATGCGGAGTTTGTGATCGATACCGCCCGTTTTTCTCTTATTTATCCCTTAATATAAGATGCAAATTTCATTCCGCCAAGAGTTTGCAGCCTAGATGACGATGAAAAGTATTTGTGTAATAATATAGGATGCCTATCTTCGTTCGAGTGTGGTAAGGGGTAGCGTAAGCCTC
>CAZCRQ010000070.1:0-1292 GCA_964501095.1 uncultured bacterium
TCCGCCCGGTGTCGATCCCTGGGAGGGCTTCCCCTGGGATGGGGATCGGTAAAGTCATAGTCGAGAATCGTTCAGAGTTCACCTTCGAGAGTTTTTATAAAATATAAACAACTATATACGGTTTCTTCCTTCCAGCGCCCGAGTCAGGGTCAAATCGTCTGCATGTTCAAGATCAGAGCCGACCGGCACGCCACGAGCGATACGTGTTACTGCAACATTCAGCGGAGCCAGAATTTTCGCCAGGTAGAAAGCGGTCTGCTCGCCTTCAGGAGTCGGATTGGTGGCGACAATAACTTCGCTGGTCTTTTCAACCTTCACATGCTCTAATAGCTCTTTGATACGTAGATCCTCCGGACCGATCCCGTCAAGAGGCGCTAATGCTCCGCCAAGCACATGATAGCGCCCATGAAACGCTCCGCCTTTCTCCAAGGCGATCACATCCCCAGGCTGTTCGACCACACAAATAATGCCGCTGTCCCGTTTTGGATCAGTACAAATCGAGCAGGGGTCGTCTTCCGAGAGAAATCCGCATTGCGAACAGACCTTCACTCTATCTTTCACATTGAGAATCGCCTGCGCCAATCGTAGTGAATCCTCACGCGGGGATTTCAAAAGGTGCAATGCCATACGTAGCGCGGATTTACGTCCGAGACCGGGAAGTTTTGCCAATTCCGTGGTTAATTCGGTCACGGCGGGGGGAAGGGTGGCTGCCACGCTTTTTGCCTTTCAGTATAATCCTTACATACCCGGTATTTTCATTCCCGGAGGCAACATCCCTGACAGCGGACCGGTGACTTTTTCTATATGTTCTGCCGAGGCGATCGCCGCCTGATGTAAGGCTTCATTCACCGCGGCAAGTATTAAATCCTCGAGTATCTCGATGTCTTCCGGATCGACAGCTTCCGGCTTTATACTGATCTCGAGTATTTCACTCTTTCCATTGGCGCGAACCGTAACCATTCCACCCCCGCTGGAAGCTGTTACCTCTAAATCCACCAATTCTTCCTGGGCTTTCAACATCTGTTGCTGCATTTTCTGTGCTTGCTTCAACAAGCTCGACATCTGACTCTTCATTTGAGTCTCCTTATTGACGGCATCATCAGTTGTGATGTCAGTCATCCTTGGCTGACACCCAAGTCTTTGTAAAGTGATGTCAGTTGTCTTCGACTGACACTATTATAAATGGCACTACCGCACGTAGCATGGGCGTCTCGCCCATGACACGGGCGGGACGCCCGTGCTACGATTGTTGTTACAATTGTTGTTATGATTGTTGTTATGATTGTTGTTAC
>CAZCRQ010000070.1:1392-5178 GCA_964501095.1 uncultured bacterium
ATTGTTGTTATGATTGTTGTTACAATGTTTGTTATTTCATCAGCTAGCGACAGCTGATGGCATATTAAATAAACTATATTATTTCTGGTTAACCAATTCCAATGCAAAACGCTTGACTAAATCCTGCATCACCGGCTTATCCTGGATTGTTTTTTGAAACATTTCGGATTCCAGTTCCGATTCTGTTTTTCTCTGCGACGGCTTTAGAGTGTCTGGAACCGTGCCGATTTTCAATTTAACCGCAAGTGATTGTCGATAAAGATTTGCCAGTGTGTTTTGGATTGCCTGGCAGCAGTTCCCGCGCTGCAAGGTGTCATATTGAAAACGATATACCGGTTCAAAGGTGATCTCCAGCGAATTTCCTGTCAGATTTGTCGGTGTCGCGGCTTCCAGCGATGAGCCCGCCAGTTTGTTCTCATCCCCTACCCGATCACAGAAGTATAACCACTCTTCACGCAACTTTGCCAATGTCAATTGCTCGCCTTCTCCAAATTCGCCTTCCGACGGTTTTTTTTCAGGATCGTCTGAGTGTGGAGCTGGCGGCGCTTTATCAGGTTTTACTGGAGATGACGGTCCCCGTGGGATGGTGGGAGTCACGACTATACCCGCATCAGGTTCCGGTCCTTTTGATTGATCTTCACCAGTTTTTAAGGATTGGACAACTGGTTCCACCGTCTTCAGAGGATGTTGAGTACTCTCTGGTTTTGTTGATGAATCTTCTTCTGATTGAGTAGGTTTAGTTTCCTCACTCTCTTGTAAAGTTGTCGGTAAGGTGGAAGCCACTTTCTTCAGACGGAACGAATCCGGCGCGACACCCATTTTTTCCAATAAAGCACCGAGCTGAATCGCATGATCCATCTTCGCCAGTCGCACCAGGAATAACTCCACCCGCAACCGTGGATCCAGCACTTCACGCAGAATCTCTTCCGTATCCGCCGCCCATTCTCCCATACGTAATAAATCCTCATCCCGGAGGTTGGCGGCGACCTGCTCATAACGAGGGAAAAACGTCTCTCCGATATCCAATTCCGCAACTTTCCCGCCGGCTCGCAGGAAAAGCAGGTTCAAAGCGTGTCTCTGAAATCCTTTTAAAAATTCACGGGCATCATAGCCGCTGTTATTGATCTCATCGGAGAGTTTCAAGGCTTGAGCGACATCTCCTGTCGACGCTAGGTCGGTCGCCCGGAAAAAAAATTCAGTGTTGATTACGCCCAGTGCTTGTTGAACTACTTCCGCAGTGATCAATTCATCGCCTTGAAAAGCTGCCAACTGGTCAAGTATGGAGAGCGAATCCCGCAGCGCACCTTCCGCCTTGACTGCGATGGTAAGTAATGCTTCATCGTCGATCTTGATCTGATCCGCTTCTACCACGGTTCTTAGGTATCCCCGAATCTCGCGGGTGGAAATGCGTTTGAAATCGAATCGTTGACAGCGTGAGAGGACGGTAGCGGGCACCTTGTGAATCTCCGTTGTGGCGAAGATAAACATGGCGTGACTCGGCGGCTCCTCCAGCGTTTTCAAGAGAGCGTTGAAGGCGGCGGGGGAGAGCATGTGAACTTCATCGATGATATAGACCTTACGGCTGAAGGAGGAAGGCGAGAATTTCACATTCTCACGCAAGGTGCGCACATCATCGACCTTGTTGTTGGAAGCGCCGTCGATCTCGATTACATCCAAGGCACTGCCCGATGAGATGTCGAGGCAAGCGGGGCACTCATTGCACGGTTCTGTCAATTCGTCAGAGGTCCGCTTAGGATGTTGGCAGTTTACCGCTTTTGCCAAAAGACGGGCGATGGTGGTTTTTCCCACTCCACGCGGTCCGGTGAAAAGATAGGCGTGCGCCACCCGTCCTCGAGAGATGGCGCGTTGCAGGGTCTTTGTCACATGATACTGCCCGACAACCTCGCCAAATGTCTGCGGACGCCAACGTCTTGCCATCACCAGGTATGACACTATTCCTCCTTGATCAGCTCGAGTTTCCGATTCGCTTTAAATATAACTCACTTCACTAGCTAAATAAACCCGAATTTCTCAAATGAGGGGTGGAATGGTTTTTACCAGATGTTTCTTGTTTTTAGTAAGATTTGCAATAATGGCGATGGCGGATTTATTATTATAATTGAATGACTCAGGATTTGAGCGAACAGGAATTGTATTTGGGTTTAAATAATCAGGGATGGGATTTGATCAAAGGTATTTTCGCCAGACATGCCGATATGACCGGTGTGATTTTATTTGGATCACGAGCGAAGGGTATTCACAGCAAAGAATCAGATATAGATTTTGCTATTGAAGGTATAGATGATCCGCTTGAGGCAGAGAGAATTGCCAATGAATTAGAGGAACTTCCCCTGACATATAATTTCGATATCTGGGTGCTAGATAAAACTTGTTTAAGAGGAATGAATGGAAAATCCGATTACTGAAGAGAATACAATAACTCAGGAATTATTAGATAATATCGTTCACCGCGTTTGATAAAGAGTTTATTCTTGGATCAAGTGAAGATTGGCTCAAACGGGCAAAAGCAGCTTTTATTCTTGCTAATGTTCAACTTCCCGAGGGCGCCCTTTACGAAGATCTCTGTTTTCATGCTCAGCAATCCGCTGAAAAAGCGATTAAAGCTGTCTATGTTCATCATTCTGTACGATTCCGCTATACTCATGATATCGCGGAATTGTTGACAGGATTGATTAATTCGGGATTCTCATTTTCAGATGAAATTAAAGAATCAATAAAGAATCCAGGCTATATAACGGTGACCATTCAATGAGCTTATTATAAGGATATAAAAATGATCTATGATGTCAGATGGAAACAACGCTTTGAGAATTTTGATCGAGCTGTCGTTCTATTACGTGAGCCCATCGAGTTGGGTATCGACACCTTGTCGAACTTGGAAAAGGAAGGTATGGTACAACGTTTCGAACTTGCTTTAGAGCTAGCCTGGAAAACACTTAAGGATTATTTGGAGTATGAGGGATTGGAGATCAAGCCTGTGACTCCACGAACTGTGATTAAAGCGGCTTTTACAGCTCGGATTCTCAAGGATGGCAAAATCTGGATCGATATGCTCGACCACCGAATTCTTTTATCACATAATTATGACTTGGTAACTTTTGAAAATGCTGTACTTGCTATAAGCAAACACTATCTTCCAGCAATCGAAGATTTACATGAATGGTTGATTATCAAGATGCAGGAGTGATGATGTCTCCAAAATCGAGCACACAGGAGTTGTATTTGGGTTTAGATGATCAAGAATGGGATTTGATTAAGGGTGTTTTCGCCAGACATCCCAATGTAACCAGTGTTATCGTGTTTGGATCACGCGCCAAGGGTATTTTCGATGAAGCCGCGGATATTGATCTCGCCGTTGAAGGCATCGACGATCCGCTGGAGGCTGAAAGAATCGCCAGCGAATTGGATGAATTGCCATTGCCTTATCGGTTCGATGTCCAAGCGCTCTCTACAATTCGCCATCGATCATTAAAAGAGCATATTGATCGTGTTGGAGTGCGGGTGTATAGATCAAAATCGAAAAAGATGAAGAAGTATTAATAACTACAAATTTGGGGTGTCTGTTTAGTTCATTAAAATCTCAACCCGAGAGCCAAGTAGCTCGGACGTGCGTGCCATCGTCCGGGATTATTCTATTCGTCATGAGATTATCTAAAAGAGGGGTAGCGTAAGCCTCCGTGCTTGCGATTCCCCGTGCTTGCGATTCCCCGTGCTGGCGGTCGGGCGGCACGAGACTTCAATCCCCAACCACCCATGCCTCGCACA
>CAZCRQ010000070.1:5278-11467 GCA_964501095.1 uncultured bacterium
TGCTGGCGGTCGGGCGGCACGAGACTTCAATCCCCAACCACCCATGCCTCGCACAAAGATGCAAAAAAGCAAAGATATTTTTTATGAGCTAACAGATATGTATAGAATTCATGAAGTCCCCGCAGGATGCCGCCTCCGTGCTACCTACTACGAACTGGAACTTAAAATCGCCGCTTGATCTTCATAAACACCAACAAAATCGAAAGATTGCAACAACGTGTGGCACGTCGCTTATAGATTGAAAATCCTTCCTTTCCAGCTATCCCAAAGCGGCAGATCTCCGATTAGCAATATCATATCGCCTCCACCGGCGCCGGTTGGCTTCGCACGGCAGCCATTATCCAACGCCCAGCGATTCACTTCCGCAAATTTGGGAAAAACATAGTTGATCCCCGCTGCTTGACTACATTGTAACATTTTTTCGTGAAAATTGTCAAGCGCAGCGAATAGTACATCTTTTGACTGTTGAGTCCAGACTTCCGCTAATTCATTAGCAGAGATTATAAGATCTTCCAGCAGTGTTCCCGGCAGTGGTTTGAGATATTTATCCGCTGAACATTGTGTCTTCGCCCAGGTTTGAAACTGCCGGACAGCCCGACGAGTATCCGCGGATTGTCCCGACCAGAGTAGCATTAGCGGAATGTCCCGCTTCGATTCACTAAATCGTTCGACAGGTTCTATTTGGTAATGTTCTCTGCTGATTCGATATCGGATTGTTTGATTATATGCACATACTGCGACATCGGCTCCACTGCCCAGACCGCCCTGCGCTTCATAGTGCGCAGCGATGGAGTATGTCGTTATCTTCTCACGAATCAAGTTGAGTTCAAATCCGGCGCGAGCAAATCGCAATTCAATGACTCCCACAACTTGAGCCGCAGAAGAACCGATGCCCAATTTCAACAAACGTCCATCGTCTGATATTCCATAAAATTCATGATCATCAATGAGAAGGTGGGGAAGACCTGCTTTCTTCTCATATTCGTGAAGTTCAGGAATCGGGAATTGACGCGCCATCTCGGCAGCTTTCGGAATTTTTTGACAGGTAGGTTCCGGAGATTCTGAGACGTATAAATAACGTGGAACAGGCAGCAAAACCGCCGCACCGCCGTAAAGCACGGCAAATTCACCAGAGAGCATGACTTTCCCGGGGACTGTGATGTGTATCGGATTCATCGGATTAATTCGGCGCCAGGTCCAGGTTTGCACACTATAACTTGCTGAATGCCAGGATGCTCTTCCAAAATTTCTGATAATCGAACCATTTCTTGAAGATTAACAAGAAAAAATACATTTGAACCGGCATCTATCGTAGCGTATGTTTGCAATCCTTCACATCTCAGCGAATGTGCTTTGTTTATTAAATCGACTGTTATATTATTCCAATACAACAAAGATGGACGACTAGCGATCATGCAGCCGTGCATCGTCATTGTGTCAGCTTCCATCAATTCACCTACCTGCTCGAGATCGAGATGTTCAATCGCGTTGAGCATTTGCTGAAAATCATTTTTCGCAGTTTCGATCCAAGTGGAGTAATATGGGGAAGTCGCTTTACTCAAGTTCATACCTTCCCGTGAGCCGATCTCCTTTTCTACGGTTTGCACGATGGCGATTACCATTCCCCAGGGAACCTGATGCGGCGGAATAAGTTGCCAAGCCGCGGGATCTTCGCCTAGGGGAAGAGCAACCAATCCTCCATAGATCGAGCGAGCGGCGGAACCGCTGCCCTGCCGTGCCAGACGTGAAAGCTGTTCGGAATTCAATCCAGTTTTAAGAAAGACATTGAGAGCGGTTGCCAGGGCAGCATATCCGGAAGCGCTCGACGCTAATCCGGCTTTCGTGGGAAAACGATTCTCCGTAGAAATAAAAAATGCAACCTTACGGTCGCTGAGCCGACGCCAAAGGTTGCCGTATTCGACAATTCGAGAATAGGTTTTTTGATCAGGTTTGACGTTATTTATCAGAATTATATCTTCCGATGTTTCGCTTTCTCGCACTTCGGTTTCGGTGACCAGCCCATCCAGCGTCAATGAGATTGAAGGTGTCGCTGGGACATTGCCACGTAAATCGCTTTTTCCCCAGTATTTGATCAGTGCGATATTCGCATACGCCCGCGCCCTGACCACATCGTTCACACCGAGGCTCCGAGGGTGAAGGGGAAGACCATCGCGAACTCTTGGGAGAGCTGTTCGACCATCTCATGATGGACTTCCGTAGGCACCAGAGCAATAACCGCGCCGCCGCCGCCGCTGCCGGTTAGTTTTGCTCCCAATACATCCAGATTGATTAAACGTTCAATGGCTCGATCCAACGCTGGTGTCGATACGCCCAGACGTGCCAGTAATTCATGGTTACGGAGCATCAACCTGCCAACTTCATGGCTGTCTCCGGTGCCAAGGGCGATGCCGGCATCCACGGTCAGGTTGCCGATTTCTTCAAGGATGCTGCCCACTCGTTTCGGATTGAGATCGCGGCTCAGACGCACTCGTCTCACCAAGTCGATGGTTCTGGCGCCGGGCTCGACAAGACAGGCGATTCCTGTCATCGGTGCCGGTAGACGGATAGGGAGAATCTCGCGCGGCGGTCCTTTGCGGAACCACAAGACGCCTTCGGAGAGCACTGTGGCGGCGTCCATTCCGCTGGGATGGCCATGAAAGATGGATTCCAACTGCTGGACCTCTTCAAACAGCGCATTATCCCAATGGTCGGGAATCTCTTGATGAGTGTATTTTCTCAGTGCCATGCACAAGGCGGCAGAGAATGCGGCAGAGGAACCCAGACCCATCCCCGGAACCAGGTCGGACTCGATTCTGATCGCTAATGGTTCATTCTGCAAGTTGAAACGTGAGAGTGCGATGTCGACAGCCCGCGAGAACAGACGCAGGTCGCGATCCGATTTCGGCACCCCGAATGGCTGCCTGAAATGCGGATTGAGAAAACGGGGACCGTCGGGATCCTTTGTGATATGAATCGAGAGGTTGACATCAATAGCGGCGGTGATACCTGGGTAATTATAAACTGTCGCATGTTCGCCGAAGAGGACGACTTTGCCGGGTGAGGAAACCTTTATCGGCATACCATCCAACTCCAGCTCCGGTTTTGCTCGTTCTTGCATATCTCGAAAGATCTCCTCCGCCACCGCGACTTTCACTTCGCCGCGTCTGATCATTTCCTGGGCGACAGTCTCTACATCTTCCGACGGGATACCGATGCTGAGCGCGACACTGCGGGCATGCAACGCCATGTGCCCTTTCTGAATCCCGACGGTACTGAGAGCCAGGCAGGCGGCAAGGTTTTGTCCCAATCCGACCGAAGCAAGCAATCCCGCCAGTTCACGGCTGTTTTTTATCCCGCTGATCTGACGCAATAATCTCACGCCGGGATGGGAATTAACCGCTCCCCCAACCCAACCCACCTGCATCGGCAGTTCTATAGACCCGATGAGGTTTTTTCCCTCGATAGAATAGTTGGTCAGGCAGCGATACTGCCCGTCACGTGCTGCGTACGCATGTCCACCGGCTTCAATCGCACGCCAATCTTGTCCCAGGGCGATAGCGGCAGCGCAGATCCCGTTAAAAATTCCCTTATTGTGTGTCGCCGCCCGATAGGGATCGATCGCTGCCAGGGTTCCAGCTTCTACTAGACGATGGGCGACCTCTTCTCCTGATAATTCCTCAGTCGCCAACAGATTGAAGGGGAGCGAAAAACGGGAACACGCTAGACGGTGCGTGGCATAATTGGAGAGAATGCGCAGATTTACTCGACCGCCGGTTATATTCTCCAGTGCCGGACCGGCAGCTTCGCAGGCATAGTTGACCGCATTCGCCCCCATCGCTTCCCGAACATCCATCAACAGGTGAACCACCAGCATTTTGCCAACTTTACCATCCTGAAGAATCCTGGTTTCCAGATCGAAAACGCCTCCGCCGCGTGCAACCATGCGATGGTTGGCGAGGTTTGCCTGATCGATGATCTCCTGTTTGCATTTCAAAATCTTATGTTCAGCGGTGTAAATTTCCTTTAAATCCAGAATCTGGATCTGTCCGATCATGACAGGATCATCGACCTTGGTGTGAAATCCACCGCCTTTTCGTATGATGAGCGCGGATTTGGAGGCGGCGGCAATGATGGATGCTTCCTCAATCGCCATGGGAACCAGATATTCCACCCCATCGACAATGAAATTCAATCCTAATCCCAACGGCATTCCGAGCACGCCGATGGCATTTTCCACCATGTTGACCGCGTGCTCGACATGCAATGCGGTGCCATCGCGCAATTGCGTAACTTGTTTATCCGTCAGATCGAACCGACGGGCAAGAAAAGCAAGACGTTGTTCAACAGATAACCGGTAAAATCCGGGAATGCGAGAACTCTGTTTATCGGTCAGAAATTGTTCAGGCTTGATTTCTGACCAATACTTTTTTTCATTCAATTTTTATCTCCATCCAACCAACCGTATGCTTTCAACCAGTCACGAAGAGCCCCTGTATATACTCTTGGAGTCCTATGTAGTTCCTCCAAATTGCAGGCTCCGGTCAATAACATGGCGGTCTTAAGTTCCAGTTCAACCTCGCGGATCCACGAGGCGGCTCCTTCTATCCCTTTTTCCAGAAACGCTAGTAGAACAGGTTTGGCGAATCCGATTACATCAGCACCAATGGCGATGGCTCGCGCGGCATCCAATCCGTGACGAATTCCTCCCGAACCGATCAATCGGCAATTTCTCAGGAGGTGCTTCGCTGCGATTAAACTGAAGGCGGTCGGAACTCCCCAATCACTGAATGTTTCACCTAAACGGTGGAGATACGGGTCGGAGGCGCGATGCATTTCTACCTTTGTCCACGAGGTGCCTCCCGCACCTGATACATCCAGGTATGGTACCCCAATTTTGGCTATTTTCTCGAGAGTCTGTGGGCTGAAGCCCGCTCCCGTCTCTTTTATAAGCACCTTCCCCGGCAACCGGTCGACCAATCTGGCAAGTTGATCCAAAATTCCACGAAAATGATGCTGGTCTTCTCCCTGCACCAGTTCCTGGGCGATATTCAAATGCACGCAGATCCCATCACCATCGATCAGTTCCACCAGCGAGACTATATCATCGAGCGAATACTCCAACAGTTGCAAACCGCCGATATTCCCCAGCAGTACTCCCTCTGGGATGTACTTTCGTACCGCAAAATGGTCGAGAAATTCAGGATGTCGCAGCAATACACGCTGGCTTCCCAAGGCAAAGGCAATTCCCAAGTTCGATGCCACTTGCGCCAATCCTACGTTGAGTTCTTCCGCGAATTCTGCCCCGCCGGTCATGCTGGTGATCATAAAGGGCGATCTCAGCTTGCGTCCGAAAAATTGCTGCTCGAAACAGATGTCTTCCGGATCGATCTCAGGTAATGCCTGGTGTAACAATTGCACATCTTCCAACAACGTGGATTGCTGATGTTCTACATCCTGCAAGGAAACTATCCGTAGATGTTCGCTCTTACGTTTTTCTATCAGTGATTTAGACAAGGTGATCCTGGCGTCATTTTGGTTTTTAAGTAAGTACTCAATATATATATTTTTTCAGGTCAATAAAAGATCGTCTGGCTGAAAGGTCTCAATTAAATTAAAGATAGCTAGCAAAAAGATTCAGGGTTGTGATGCGGGACAACTGATTTATTTTGGGTGGGATTGACCTAGATTGGTTTTACCTGAACATGGCTTTCAAACTGCCCCATGTCTGTTGGATCCCGGAGAGGGAAACCTGGATAGTCCGTACAACACTGTAATGCGGCTGGTTTTCACGGTCTACGGCTTTGATACGATAGTGGAAGGTCTTGATCGAATCCTTAAACAGATCGATGTCGATATACCGATATTCCTGATATATACCCTGAGGGGTGAAGGTGGCAATTTCAATAAATTCAATCCCATCGGTTGATCGCTCGATGATAAAACTGGTAATATCGGATTCATCCGAGGTTGACCAGGTGATTTCCGCACGAGCACCGTTCGCCTCCACCTGGAAGGTGTTGAAAACTACTTCTGCTCCTGCCAATGAAGCCAGTATTAGAAGGATAATCAGGCTCGGGATAATAGTTCTGATTTTCATCATGCTAAAAGCTAAATTGGGAATATGTCCAAGTCAAGAGGGGTAGCGTAGGCGTCTCTGCCTGCGAGGGAATCGCGAACGCGGAGGCATCG
>CAZCRQ010000071.1:0-11437 GCA_964501095.1 uncultured bacterium
CCCATGCTACATACAATCATGGGCGGGACGCCCATGCTACATACGATCATGGGCGAGACGCTCGAATAATGTCAGTAGCACGGGCGTCCCGCCCGCGACATGGGCGAGACGCCCATGCTACATACAATCATGGGCGGGACGCCCATGCTACATACGATCATGGGCGGGACGCCCATGCTACGGCGCCGTTCCCGATGGTTTCGGCAGGAACACGCAGCAGCTTCATCAAGGGTGGTTCGGGAAAATGCGCTGCGATAATAGGTCGAAGCGGGGCGACAGGTGAGTCGACTTGATCCGATGCTGCGTGTGGGCGAGTAAAACCGAGTCAAAGAGCATGTAGACTCTGGGCGTACTTCATATTTACTCTGGGCGTACTTCATATTTACTCTGGGCGTACTTCATATTTACTCTGGGCATACTTCATATTTACTCTGGGCGTACTTCACAACGCTAGTCAACGTAATGTTGATTCACGTTGCGACTAAAAGATATGATGTTGCGGATGGGTTGTCAATAGGCAACAGAGGTCGAGAGAGTTTTTCCCCGGAAATCATCGTCACCTTGCACAACAAGTAGTGCAGGGCACGCTTTAATGATAACTGTGAGAGTATTCTCGGATAGCCTGTTTTATGGAAATGACATTGTGGGCGTCTCCTCGATATTCCAAGAGAGCAAGTATTGTGGTAAAACAGCAAAATGCTTATTTTTGCTTAGGAGTGATTATGAGATGAGCGAACACAACCCGAAAAATCATTCAATGATGATCCTTGGGCGTAAGATACGTGCAGCTCGGGAGTATGCGGGTTTGACGCAGGAGGAATTAGCAGACAAGGCAGAAGTCAATCGTACAACGTTGAGCAAGATTGAGAACGGTCTGGCGGAGCCCCGCGCTCGTACCTTGTTACGTCTTGCCAGAGCATTGAAGGTTCCCCCGGCTCATCTTTGGGATGCTCGCTTTGATCCAATTATCAGCTATGACACGATTCCGAATGCAGAATCGATAACTGATGACGACCAGGGAGCCAAAGCTCGATCTGCTCTCACCGAGGAGCAGAAGAGCCAGGCAGAGGAGTTACATTACGAACCAGTCAATCCCGGGTGGTTGCCCCCCGCACTCGATGAAATGCTCACCATCGAGAGCAACCGCCTGAGGTACGGCATCACCGAAGAGGAGGAAGCGATGTTGCGTTCCATCCGCACACGCAGCCTTCATCCGATGACCCGTGAATTTTTTGAAGAGGTACTCATCGCTTACCGCCGCCACCGCGAATATTAAACCTCATGTCTTCTTTAAGGACATGTACATAAAGTGTCAGCCAAGGATAAACCGTGCCGTCAGCCGTCCTTAACTGATGGTAAAACAAATACCTCTGGGATTATACAAATATCTTCTGGATTATAGCGGTGCCCATTATGACCGTACAGCGGACGATTCTAATCAGCACCACTCGGGGTGCGGTGGCGACCGGGCAAAAGATGATATTGGGGATTGAAAGAAGTCATTAGATAAACTCCAAGCTAATATAAGAAAAGGAAAGTGAAATATATTCTTCGGTTTCTTCCGGAGGTGGAGGAGGATGCCTTTGCGGGATATTCTTGGTACGAAACCAAGGTGACGGGATTAGGTGAAGAGTTCTTACGGATATTCAATATATGCTTGGAGGAGATTTCCTTAGGGTTAGCCAAGGACAGTAAGATGAATAGGCAAAAACGTTGGCTTTATTACTCACTCGGGTACATGCTGTTCCTTGCTTTGAGCGGTTGCGATCAGAAAAATGCGATTATTCCGGATCCCAACGCGGGAAGACCCGATCCGACAGAGGAATGGTGTCAGGATTATGGCACAACCGAAGCCGAACAAATATACAGTATGTGTAAAACAGACGATGGCGGCTATCTTCTCGTTGGATACTCCCGCGCCAATAATGAAGTCAACAATAATAAGGATATTCTGGCTATCAGGACGGATTATCAGGGAATCGATCTTTGGCACGCCTATCTGGGAGGCAGCGAAGATGATCAAGCGACCTGTGTGATTCCCTCTTCTTCCAGCTTTTTATTGGTCGGTTATACCAATTCCTACGGATCTGTAATTAGTAAAATCTACCTTGGATTGGTCTCGGAAATGGATGGTCAAGGGTATGAGACCTGGCGCCAGACTTATGGGGGCAGCACCGATGACAGCGCCTTCGCCATCATCGAGCGGGCTGCCGGGGAGCTGATAATTGGCTCCAATCTAGGCAGCGAAGTCGCCAATCTTCGCTTGGTCGATATCAGTCAAGTGGAATATTGGAGTAAAAATTACCCTGATTGTCGTTTGTCAGCACTTATTCGCACCGATGATCAGGGAATTCTGATCGTTGGCACGACGGGGCTGACAGGAGGGAATTCGCAAGTCAGATTGATAAAAACGGATGATGACGGTGAAGTGATCTGGTCGGAAACCTACGGGGGGGAAGGAGAAGATCGGTCGCATAGCGGGGCGATCACCGAGGATGGAGGCTTTATCATCACGGGCGTCACTTCCTCCTATTCCACTCCCGAGGATCCGACAGATATGGATGCTTATCTTTTAAAAGTCGACGCCTCCGGTGATCTCGAATGGGAGACACATTTCGGAGGTTATTCATGGGAAGCGGGGAATGCGGTAATCCAAACTCGGGACGGTGGGTATGCCATTGTTGGGAATACCCGGTCGTTTAGTGAAAATTTTGACCTGAATGGCTATATTGTTAAAACGAATTCTTCGGGTGAGGAGGAATGGTGGCGATCGATCGGGGGCTGCCAGATAGATGAATTCACCGCCGTCATTCAAACTTCGGGAGGCGGTTTCATTGTCGCCGGTTCTACAACATCTGAAGGTTCTGGTGATTGGGACGCCCAACTGCGGTTCTTGTTCGCCCAGCCTCCTCAAGCGGAGGAAGAGTGATCCATGAACTTCTGAGAAACTGAAAAATTCTACTTGATGGTATCTATTTGGAGGAGTTACCTTAAGTAAAAAGGACACGAACCAGTATTTAATAACTACAAACCAAAAGGTGGGAAATCCCACGTGAACAGCGTAACATGACAACCTCACCATCTTTTTAAAAAGGAGAAAACATGAAGAAGAGTTTACGATTAGCCATGATTCTGCTGGCAATGATATTTGCAACCGGAGCGATTGGAGGAGTTCCAGGTAGTGTGAAGGTTTTACTGCACCCGAACGGGACGATTCAATCGCCATCAGAGCCATTGCCGACTCCCCGGGAGTTGGATACAGAATGGCCGGACTCGATTTATTATGTTGACCCGGAAGATCCCAGTTCGTTATACACCGGGACTAATCTGTGGTCAGGAACCCGCTTCACTGCACCGGCAATTTTTATTCTGGAAGGGATTCGAATTTTACCCTTGAACCAGTATAACAATTTTGATGATCCGTGTGAAGTGTGGATTTATGGCAACACAAATGGTCAGCCGCGGGGCGATCTGGGTGGCGGAGCTGTATGGAATGAAACTCTCGCCGCTTGGCCTGATTGGAATGAAATTGTTCTCGCTGAGGCGGATTACATTGAATTTAACGCCGGGCAGGACTTTTGGATTGTTTATGGTCCTGCTCCGGGCGGTGCTTATGATGCGAACCACGGCTGGTGGAACCTGGTCGATTCCGCCCCAGTCGCCGGTCAAAGAAGCAAGATGGCAACTACCCGCCAGGGTAATTACACCGCGGTGCAAGGCGATTTCTTTATCATTGCGGAAGGCGAAGTTTCGGAGTTCTTCGACCTTGTCTGCGCGGCTGTTTTTAATGACATCCAAATGTTCCACCTCACCGTCGATGAAGAAGTACAATTATCCGCTCTTATACGCAACACCGGTAACGTCGATTCCCCCGAATTTGATGTTACTTTTACGGTTGAAGATGTGGATGGTGTCTTAGTTTACGAGGAAACAGTAAACGTGCCTGAATGCCCGGCGAGGGATGAAGTTACAGTTGACGCACCGGAAATCTGGAGTCCGCTCTTCAACAGCCGTCACGTTGTCACAGTCACCGTCGATGTTGCCGGCGATCCCGATGTGGACAACAATGTCAATTACCTGTTGCAGAACGTGATTGACAATGAAGACTGGTATGCTTACGATGACGGCACCTTTGAAAGCGCCACTAGTTTCAGTGACGGCAACGGCTGGGCGGTTGGATTTACTCCTATTTCATACCCAGCGATCTGTTCCCAAGGTATGTGGTACTTCGATGATGTCAATCCTACCGTTGATTTGCAACTCTGGAGCCTCTTTGAAGATGATGATGGCAACATCACCATAGAACAGCTCTGGACAAACGAAGGCGATGGCGTAGATGCTGAATGGACAACTTATGATTTTTCGGATCCGCAGAATCCAGATGGTTTCACGGTTCAGGAAGGCGATTTTGTCCTGATGTATATCTTTGCCACTGGCGATGATCCCTTCCCGAAAGACGACACAGATCCGACCAGCGCGCAAAATAGCATGATGCCGTATGTTTCCTACCAGATCGGCGACTATGGTAATGACTGGTATTATGATCTTTCCGGCAACTGGGGAATGCGCGCCTATATCGGCATCGGTACTGCTCCGGATCTCTCTGTCCCGGTCACTGTCTTTGAATACGGCAATGTCCCCTTGGGCGAGGAAGGAATCGTTCAAATCCAGGTTATAAACGATGGAGAAGGTTTGGGCGTGGTTGACAGCTTACGCTTGGGATTACCGCAGAATATGCATGCCGGTGTTCCCTTCCCGGTCCTTATCGAAGGCAACAGCACCGTGAATATTCCAATTATTTGGGTGCCGGCAGTGCTTGGACCGATCAACCGGGTGGGAACCGTCGCCGGTCTACTCTATCACAATGACGTGAATCTCGGCAATCCGGTGACTTTGCTCTTCCACGGCACCGGTGTGGAGAACATTCCGCCGCCGGAACCGCATTTTATCTCAGTGCCAGAGACTGGTCGTCCTTATACGATTCTTGTCAACGAAGTTACCCTCGACGACGCTAACTTAGTCGACTACGACGAGATCGGCATCTTCGACGGCGATTTGTGTGTCGGTGCCGGGATTATTGATGGTAACTACCCCATGCCGATTACCACCTGGCAGGGTGATCCGGCGCACCAACTCGAAGGATTTGTCCTTGGTCATACTATTCTTTACCGAATCTGGTGCGTTGAAGACCAAGAGGAATACACCGCCACCGCCCAATACGTGAATAATCATGGAAATGGCACTTTTGGATATGGCGCCTATTCTGAAATCATCCTGACCGGCTTGAGGGCGCAGACGATGACTTTACCCTTGCAAGGCCGATACTTCGAACTGATCTCCCTCTATGTTGTTCCGCCGACTATGAACGCCATGGAATTGTTCAGCCCGATTGAACATCTCCGTCTATCAATCCGATGGCGGAATTGTACTTCCCCCACTCCTCAACACCATCGGCAATATCAACCTGACTCAGGGCTACCAGATCTACTGCAGTGCCAATTCTCAATTCGAGGTGACCGGTCCGCTGGTTGATCCGACAATGCAATATACTCTGGCAACCCGTAGGTGGAACTGGATCAGCTATCCCTTCAATGTAGAGATGCCAATAATCCATGCGCTTGACCCGATCGCCGACGTAACGGAAATTGTCCAGACTGATGACGGTGGTATATGGATTCCGCCCATCATCAACACTATCGGCAACATGACACCGGGTGAAGGTTATTTCGTCTATGTCAACACCGCGATCACCTTCCAATACAACATGCCGGTAATGATGGCGGCAGGTTCGGCGGGTGAGGTGACAGAACTGCCGGCGGTTGAAGGTGCACCGACGGCTACCGGTCTGCCTTATGCCGTTTTGGTTTCCCTGTCCGATGAGTTGACCGCGCAGAATGCCTCCTTCATCGAACTGTATGATGGCGGTCTGTTGGTTGGAAAAGCTGGGGTGTGGGAAGGCAAGGAGCAGACCCCTGTCATCGCTTGGGGCGGCTCGGATGAATACGATGTCGCCGGCTTTACCTCTGGTCACGAGATCAAGGTTAAAGTGCTGGATGCCCTTGGGAATTATCTGCCCAGCAGCTCCACCAGCGCTACCTTTGGCGAAGGCGGGTATGGGACGATGGCGCTGGAGGCGGTCGAACTGCCCGATGAATTCACTGTCGGACAAGGTTATCCGAATCCCTTCAATCCCGCCATCACTGTTCCTTTTGCAGTTCCAACCGCAGGAGAATTGCAGGTTACGGTCTTTGATCTGCTTGGACGTGAAGTTTATCATACCACGCAGCAAGTCAATGCCGGAATGCAACAGTTAGTCTTCGACACCAACCGTGATGGTGCGGAATTGGTCAGCGGCATGTACTTCCTGCAGCTACAGTTCCAGGGCGTCAACCATACTCAGAAGGTGATGTTGCTCAAGTAATACCCCCATGATGGAAGATCCTTGTGCGGTCAGGACAACTGACCGCACTGGAACTGCCGGTTCCTCTTTTAGAGAACCGGCAGTTTTTATATTACATCTATTGCCGGTTGGAGATTTCAGAATAAATTGATTAAATTAGATAGTCCTAAAACATTAAGATTAAATACCATTAGGAGGCGCTCATGGTTGCAAAGAGTATAAAGTTGTCAGTGGTGACCATACTGATAATGCTGCTGATGGCAGGGAATATCTTCGCTGGATACAGGTTACAATTCGCGGGAAACGATGATTATGTCAACATGGATTACAGCGCATTGGATGGTCTGGATCAATTTACCATTGACTATTGGATTTACCTCGAAAGCCCCGGTGCAAGCATTTCGGCTGCCAATGCGGTGAACGATGATGAGTATTTGAACTTGTTCACAACCGGTGGTGAGTTTTACCCCGTCGTGCAAAATAATACTCCCGTCTCTGGGATCCCGACTTACCTGACGGAGGTATGGTTTCATGTTGCGGTGACGGTTGATGGGATTTCGGGAGAGGTGATCGCCTATTTTGACGGTGAGGAAGCAGGAAGCTGGAATTTTGCCGGATTGACGCCGTTGGTAGTCGATCAGGACGGCTTGGTGTTCGGGCAGAATGTGGCTTTCAACGAGGGAAACACTGTCTTCTCAGATCCGCTGGAGGGAAGTATTGATGAACTTCGCATCTGGAATACGGTGCTGTCCGACCTGGAAATTATCGAGGTCATGAACCGTCCTGTAATCGCTTATGACACCCGTTTGCAGGCGTATTACAATTTCGATGAAGGTTCCGGGCAGGTTGTTGATGACATCTCCCCATATTTGGGGAATTCATCCGGCAGATTGGGCGACACATATCTCGCCGACAACGCTGATCCAGTCTGGGAAATTTCCTTTGCTCCGGAATTCACCGCGGAGATTTTTTTCCCCTACGATCGGCATCTGTTCTATAAAGGATGGTCAATGATAAGCCTGCCATTGGAGCCGGGCGACACCGCTATCGAGGCGATCTTCGGTGATGACATCATCCAGGATTGGCAGCTTATCAGCTTCTCAACCGCCGATGGTTTTCAGTATCCCACGACTGCCGAGCGTGGTCCTGCTTATTGGCTGACGGTTATCTTTGATCCGCTGACGATGGTCGATATCGATGGAGTCCCGGACACCGACCCCTTCATCTTCAATCTCGATTGGGGGTGGAACATGATCGGATGCCCCTTCAATGAGTATTTCCCCCTCAATCGCGCCCAATTCCACTATGACGGTTCCAGGTATACTTATGAGGAAGCGGTGGATGCCGACCTGATTCTCCCCATTATGTATACTTACGATCCCATGAACTACCACCTCCGCGATTACTTCGAACCCTGGAAGGGGTACTGGTTCCTTTCCCGGACTACCGGTGTAGAAATGGAACTGGATCTGACCTATTACCCACCAGTGGTGAAGGAATACACCCCGGAACTGGATGCCGTCTCGAGTGACAATTGGAGGATTCAGATTTTAGCTTCCGCCGATGATTTTATCGATGGATTCCTCCGGTTTGGTGTTCAGGAATCTGCCACCGATGGTTTCGACCCGATGTTAGACCATCCTGAACCGCCGATCCCTCCAATGAATGCAATAAACATCTTTTTCTCGCGTGATACCTGGCTTCCTGACCTGGGCTCGCGCTTTATCAGCGACCTTAGAACGCCATTTATCAATCAATCCAACGACTGGAATTTTACCGTCGACCAAACCGGTGTGGAAGTCACACTTTTATGGTATGGGTTGGCGAGAATGATACCTCAAGGATTTCAAGCTACTCTGACCGATCTGCTTACTGAAACGACTATCAATATGTTCAATGAAAATTCCTACACCTTCCAATCAGGTGGAATTCGCGAATTCGCCATTCATATAAACGCTTCGACGCAGGGTGTCGATGAAACCGCTAATGTTCCGCAGAACTTCGAGTTGCTGCAAGCCTATCCGAATCCGTTCAATGCAACGACGACGGTTTCATACCGACTTCCCACCGCCGGAACAGTGGATGTTTCAGTATTTGATGTCAATGGACGTCTGGTCGCCGCCCTGAGTAAAGGTCACCGTGACGCCGGAACTTATAAGGTGTCATGGAATGCGGAAAATCTCGCCTCCGGACTCTATCTGGTTCGATTGGTCGGTAAAGAGGTGAATACTTCCCGGAAAATCGTGTTGTTGAAGTAATCCTGCTCTCAAAAATAGCCTCGTTTTTCATTCTAATATGCTCACCTTCTCGTTCCCACGCTCCCGCGTGGGAACGAGAATTTACTTCACCCTCCTTGGCGTGTTCGCAAAGAAGTTTTCAGTCAGCTTGGAAGCAAACCAAACCATCCGACTCTCCTTGACTTGCATATTCCTAACAAATAACTTAGGCAGGCGAAATTAGGATTCCCGATCAGTTTGGATAACTTAACTATTTGCAAATGTTCATTTTCCAAGATGATCTCATACTCGAAATGGAGGCGGCGTGTTACCTCATAAACAGCGATTGATGGAACTTAGCCCAAACATGGAAGATTACCTGGAGACTATTTATCTGCAGGATCAGGAGGGACAGGCGACAAAAGTCAAGACGATAGCAGAAGCGATGGGTGTTTCCAAACCATCGGTTACAGAAGCATTGTCCGTGTTAATGGATCGGGGATTGGTGCTGCACCAGAAATATGGCGATGTCGAATTGACGGAAAAAGGACGGGAGGCGGCACGCAGTATCTACTATCGTCACTGCTTGTTTTATGAGTTTTTCAACAACATACTTGGTGTGCCGGAAGAATTGGCGAATGACGATGCTTGCAAAGTCGAACACCTGATCAGTGACGTCACTGTGATCCATCTTTCCGCGTTGATAAAAGTTCTGGAAGAGAAGTTGAGAAAAGATGGCTTGATGGAAGAATTTTATAAAGCTGTTCGTAAGGAAGCAAAGATTATAAAAAGTAAATATGATAACAATATACTATAATGTTAACAAAACTTATTATACGTAACTTCAAACGCTTTATTGATGTCACTGTTGATCTGGACAAAGCCGTCGTTTTCATTGGACCGAACAATATGGGCAAATCGACTGCTTTGCAAGCGTTAACGCTCTGGGATATAGGATTGCGTGCCTGGGTGTCGAAAAAGGGTCTAGGTGAGAATTCATTACCAGCTAAACGTACTGGTGTAGCGATAAACCGAAAAGATTTAATGTCCATTCCTGTTCCTCAAGCGCGGCTTCTCTGGCGTGATCTGCATGTCCGAGAATCATCTCGGGAGCAGGGAAAGCAAAAAACAAGAAACATTAGAATTGAGATTATTGTTCATGGAATTACCAAAGGTAAGGAATGGGAATGCGGACTCGAGTTTGATTATGCGAATCAAGAAACATTTTTCTGCCGACCAATGTCACTTAGTTCTGAGAATCGGACATCAGTGCCAGAAGAAGCGGCGGTCCAACATATTTTCTATCTTCCGCCGATGTCAGGTTTGGCGGATCGTGAGTTTGTTAAGCAGCCAGGGGAGATCGGCTTTT
Organism: uncultured bacterium; assembly: GCA_964501095.1. GTDB lineage: Bacteria > Electryoneota > Electryoneia > Electryoneales > Electryoneaceae > CAZCRQ01. Next base: position 9,986 of record CAZCRQ010000071.1, read on the forward strand.
TAATCGGGCAGGGACAGACAGCGCAAGTGCTACGCAACCTCTGCCATAGAGCTTATACGGGCGCTGCAGATAAAGATATCTGGAAGTCAATCACCGATTCGATGAAAGGACTCTTTGGAGTCCAGCTTCAAGTGCCTGTTCTCGATCCGGTTCGCAGTGAAATAACGCTTGCCTATCGCGACCTTTCCGGAAAGATGCTTGATCTCTCCTGCTCGGGACGCGGAATGCAGCAGGTTCTTCTGTTGCTGGCTTATATGCACGTCAATCCGGGATCTATCATGTTGTTCGATGAACCGGATGCGCATCTTGAAATTTTACGTCAGCACAGAATCTTCAATATGCTCATCGACATGGCGGAGAAAAATCAATCTCAAATTATCGCCGCCAGCCACTCGGAAATTATACTGAAAGAAGCAGCCGAGAAAGGTACGGTAGTTGCTTTTATCGGTAAGCCACATATTATAAACAAACAAAATCCGCAAGTCGTGAAGTCGCTAAGAGATATTGGTTATGATCAGTATTATCTGGCGGAGCAAAAGGGTTGGGTGCTCTATTTGGAGGATTATACCGATCTGGACATTCTTCGCACCTTCGCTAAAACACTGAAACATCAAGCGGAGGAATGTCTGAGGGATCCTTTTCTCCACCCTGTTACGACGAATCTTCCGCAACGCGCTCGTGATCATTTCTACGGTCTGCGTGAAGCCAAACAGGATCTTGTCGGCATCGCCATTTTCGATCATCTTGACAAGGAATTAAAATCGACCGATGAGTTGAAAGAATTGATGTGGAATCGCCGTGAGATTGAAAATTATTTCTGCACAAAAGATGTTCTAATCGCTTGGGTGGAAAGTGGAATACGAGATGATCTTTTCGGTTTAGCGGAGATGGAACACAAAAAAGAGATCATGACTGAGACAATAGAGGAGTTGACAAAAGCACTTCAGACACCTAATAAACCTGATCCCTGGCCGGCAGAGATAAAAGTCACCGATGATTTCCTTGATCCTTTGTTTAAAAAATACTCTGAAAAGTTGGATATTCCACTTGTATTAAAGAAAAACGAATACTACAAGCTGGCTAATTTCCTGAAAAGAGAAGAAATCCCCTCGGAAGTAGTTGAAAAGCTGGAAGCGATAGTCGAAGTTGCAGTTCGCGCCACTCCCCTTTGAGAATCTGTGCATTAGAGTAGGCGCCGATTACCGAACAGCATAATAATTTGAGGACAAAAGTGGTGAAGGCGAATATATTATTGAAAGGGATAAAGCCTATCTATGGGACATGCTGGATGCAGCGTTGGCGATTAAGGAGTTATGTAGCCCGGACGCGCCGTCGTCCGGGAAAATGACGAACGTTTATCCAAATATCTCCCGGCGACAGCACGTCCGGGCTACCTTACTATTGTCCAACGGCTCATCTCCAGTATCACTAAACTACGCAATGCATTGAAAA
>CAZCRQ010000072.1:0-11431 GCA_964501095.1 uncultured bacterium
ATTATTCGAACATCATACAACTGCCATCCTTCCGGTTCAGGATTTGCCTCCTTTGAGGAACATTCATAGATGATCAAACCATCGGGTGCGAGAAGATTTTCCTGCCGGATAGTATCGAAGAGAAGATTGACCTCAGGATAAAAATAAGGGGGATCGGCAAAAATCAAATCGAATGATGAAGGAGAAAACTGCTTCATTTTTAAAGCGCGAGGAATCTCACCTTGAATAACCTTGGATCGTTCTTGAAAACCACAGATTTGGAGATTTTTTATGATGATTTTACCCGCCGCATGCCCTTTTTCAATAAATGTCGCATATTCCGCACCACGGGCGAGGGCTTCCAGACCTAATACTCCCGAACCGGCGAATAAGTCAAGGACAACGGTGCCAGCGAGCCGATCTCTGAGAAGTTGGAAAAGTGTTTCTCGTATTCGAGAGGATGTAGGGCGCACTCCTGAGGGTGGTGTAAGAAGTCGACGTCCTTTGCCCATACCGCCGGTCAATCTCACGGCATCGCCATCACAATGTAATCCCCAGCGCGATCAGTATGAATGGAAAAACGGTAGAGGCGCTGATTCGAGGCGGCGAGAGCATCCAGTAAACGATCAAGTTCGGCACGGGTCAGATGATATAATTTGTCCTCGGGAACTGTCAGTCCCAATTCTTCCACCTTTTCGATAAATTGCGATTCAGTCAACTGCTGCGGCGTGGATTCTTGGATTTGCAGGGAGATCAACGTTCCGGAAGCGAGGGGCATAGGATCCAAGACTGCCAGTTGCCTCACACCGGGGAGGGCGGCGACTTGTCCAGCCCACTTTTCTGCCTGTTCACGCCCTCCCCCAAGTTCGCAGCGAATTCTATCTCCATAGAGGATCAAACCAAGAATCGGCGTCTCGATACTATCCGCTTGCTGGTACAGCCTCGCCAGTACACTCATCACTGGCGGAATAGCTGGGCTTTCCACTTGTGTAATCGGTTGAGTTTCTTCAATCTGCTCCTGCGTTTCAGCGGATCCGAGGAAAAGTTGACCGATTCTATGACGAGACAGATAACCTACTACCAATACTGCGAGCAAAACACTGACGGCGCCGATAATGGCATAACGTCGTGTATTCCGATCCTTCTGACCTATTTCATAATCTGGAAAACTATGATCAACCGGTTCGATCTTCTCGACAGCCGGCGTTTGTTCCTTGAGCTGCGTACTCTCTGGCTGACTCTTCGGTTCAGGGATTTCAGCTTTAGACAAGGTCTCCAAGGTTTCAGCCGCCTCTTCGGGGACAAGAACTTCAACCTCAGTTATCGGTTTGTCAGGAGAAGGCGGTTCTTCTTCTGGAAGTCCAGGAGAAACGATGGCTTTTGAAATTTCAGTTCCAGCCTCTCGAATTGGCGGGGCTTCGAGTTGGGATTCGGGACTTTCTGCAATCTCTTCATACGCTGTTTCAGCCACAGCAATTTCTGATTCGACCGGGGAGCCGCCGCCAGCCGCACTCTCCATAGGTTCGCCTTTCCAGGCTCGGTACAAAGTGGAGAAATCAAGCTGCCGTTCGGACTGCTCATCGATCAGACCGGATTTGATGGTGATCGCTTTGAGGTTGAACGAAATTTCCTCCGCCAGATCGATCCAGAATTGAACAAGACGGGGATGAATGGCGACTGCATAGACCAGCTCGGAATCGATCGGTTGCCAGGCGTGGATATGGTCGTTTATATCGCCATCGATCCGTTGCTCCAGCTCCCAAAGGACTTGTTCTTCCATGGCGGATTCCTCCAGGTTGCCGATTTCCAGCAGCCAGGCTGATCCAAAGGGAGGGGTGAGTTCAATCTCGAGACAGGGTGTTTTTGAAGGAACTAAAGCCTTGAGGCGCGAAAGAAGTTCGACCAAAAGAGCTTTGGATTCCGGATGTGTAATGATATAGGGAGAGGAAGGAACTCCAATATCGCCGCGAAACAGCACGGCAGTTTCACCATTTGTTCGGAGTTCTTCAATGACCAGCTCCCCTCCCTCCCAATGCAGACGATAAGGGGAGGTCAATTCTTCGATTATTGTCGCTGAATCGATTATTTCTTCTCACTCCAAGATAAGTCGTTGTTCTCGATAAAACCGGGATGATCGATCGGACCTACACTGAAGAATCGATCAAAAAAGCTCGTCGCAGCAAGATGATATTTCTCCGTAAAAGGAGGTCGGATGGTTACGCCGATGGTGTCTATCTTCGCAAGTCTATAGTCTTCAGTCACATTCATAAGTGCCAACACCTGCTGAGTCATTTCCGCTTTTGTCCAGACTCGGATTAAGCTGTCGTAAGTCGCATGGAACAATTCATTCTTGATACGTACCGGATTGCGGTAGACTTCTATTGAATCGACAGCGACCATAATATCCTTATTCTCATCGATTTCAACTGGAGAACCAGGTTTCATCATCTCAAGCTGCACTTCAAAATAATCGCTCTGCAGAGATAATTGCTCTTTATATAAAGTCGTGTCTTTCTTCAGATCTGCATCGACCTGAGCGCGCGCTTTTCGCGCCATTTTGTTTATCAGCAGATTGGTCAGGAGTTCGCTCTCCAAGATTGGATGTTCCGGAACTCCCTTTTTGACCATAGTGCAGAGAATCTTCCCCTCGATGGTTATCCGAGCATTCAGATTCATCATATAGGGTTTGTTGGAAATGGGGTCTGTTTTAAGATCATCCAGCTCACGATATAGCTTATATTTTATTGTTGGAACAAGTTTTACTTGATATGGCAGATCATAACGCCGAATTCCGGATTGCGAATAAAAGATATAATATGTATCTTTCTCCCCTTTTCCACGGAAGAAATAAACGATTTGGCGCTTGCTGGATAATCCAGTCTGAACCGGCGTGATTACCTCGGAAAACAGGGATTTTGGCAGGAGGGTCAGTAGAAGAGAATCATTTCGTGCTCTCTCTACAGCAATCGAATCAAAATGAAATGTATCGACAAAGCCAACCAAGACGCAGTCGTTTTCAACATCATACAACGAGAGTTTTTCAAACTCGAACAATGCCCGATCGACCAAAGTAGAATCTCGCCCGATGAAGGCGAAAAGGGAATCCTGATTGTCGGTGAAATGCTTTTTCTTTATTGCGTACTCCTGAACGATATAATTCAGGTTTTCCATCCGCTCTCGGCTGTCTTCAATCAATTGCGCCTGAAAATTCCAGAGTTTCTTGGGATAGAGAATACTTGCCAAGAGACACAGAGTGAAAAGAACAATCAATAAGCGCAAGAACCAATTGCCTTTGGGAATCATACTTTCAGCCATCGGAATTTCTCCACATCCTAAGGTTTAATTACAATGTAGGGCAATAAATCCGCCAGTCGTTTCTGACCAATTCCACGAACGAGCAGCAAATCTTCAGCTCTCTTGAATTTCCCGTTGTTATTACGAAATTCGACAATTCTCTGCGCCAGAACCGGACCGATGCCGGGCAATTTCTCCAATTCCGTTGCATTGGCTCGGTTGAGATCGATGGATAAAATTTCGCTCCGTCGATCGGTTTCCTGATACTGAATCTGCTGCGGTTCCGAATATTCTGTTTGAGATTCTTTCTTCTCTTCTGCCGGTAATTCTATCTTAGCGACCCTTTGAGGTGACGGTTTTACTCCATGTACCAGCGCAGTATTTAAAGTTTCAGCTCCAACAATAGTCACTTCTTTATGATGCTCCATTGTTATATCCAGCGCTTCAGCTCCAACAATGGTGATATTACTGTTATCAACTGTTCGCCATCGACGATACTGGAGGCTGATCAACCCGAGAATAAAAATAACCGCTAGAATTATTATCGCTCTGCGTTCGCCAGGGGTGAAGGCAAAGCGTATATGATACTCAGGAGAGTTCTGTGGTTTCATGAGCAGCCAGTTTTTACCCAATACTCAAGCTAAAAGATACTCCAACTCAATCAGACAATTACCACCACATGTTATACCACCACATGTAGCATGGGCGTCTCGCCCATGACACGGGCGGGACGCCCGTGCTACTCAGTTGCCCAGGGTGTTACTCAAGGTGCTGATCAATTATCATTCACCATTCCCAAAAAATGCGTCTTTCACCTTACGGAAAAATGTTTTCTCCTGCGAATCCGGCGGTTTGAATCGTTCCGAGCTTGCAAGTTCCATGAATAGTTCACGTTCCTCCGGGCTGATCTTCTCGGGAATCCAAATATCAACCCGCACCAGATGATCCCCCTGGCTGGAACTATTAAGTCGGCGCATCCCTTTGCCCCGCAAACGAAGTATCTTCCCGGATTGAATCCCGGCTGGAATCTCCATCCTGACTTTGCCTGACAATGTGGGGATATCCTTCTCCGTACCGAGCACTGCTTCAGGGATCGAAATACTAATTACAGAATAGATATTGTCGCCGTCCCGTTCAAAAACGGGGTGTTTTTTCTCATCGATGACCAATAACAAGTCACCTGGGGAACCGCCAAACTGCCCCGCATGTCCCTCGCCTCGCAAGGTAAGAATGTTGCCTTTGCTCACGCCGGCAGGTATAGTGACTTCAATTGGATCATCCTGTCGAATTCTCCCCTCGCCCCGGCAATAATGGCACGGATTGAGAATCACAGTGCCTCTGCCCCGACAGGTTGGACAGGTGGTGATATTGACCATCTGCCCGAGGAAGGATCTGGTGACCTGACGGACTTCGCCCCGTCCCTTGCAGGTCGAACAGGTGGAGGGTTTAGAGCCGGGGTCAGCGCCGCTGCCTTTACAGTTATCACAGACTCCAAAGCGTGAAACACGCAGTTTCTTGGTCACGCCTTCATATATCTCTTCCAAGGTCAACTTGAGGTTGATCTGCAGGTCTCTGCCGCGGAGACTGTGTTGCTCACGGTCGCTACCGGTTCCTCCGAAAAAATCGCCAAATCCAAAGCCGCCCATGAAGTTGCGAAATATCTCGAAGGGATCGATGTCGACACCACCGAAACCCCCTCCCCCCAATCCTGCGGTTCCATATCGGTCATAACGGGCGCGTTTCTCAGGATCTGAGAGAACGGCATAGGCTTCGCCGATCTCTTTGAAGCGCTCTTCGGCATTGGCATCGCCCTTGTTCCGATCCGGATGATACTTCATCGCCAGCTTGCGATATACTTTTTTTATTGTCTCAGTGTCAGCGTTGCGATCGATGCCCAATATCTCGTAATAATCACGATTCGCCACACTTACTCCTTGGCTGCGGCGACAATGACCCGACAGGGTCTGAGCAATTTCCCACCCAATTTATATCCTTTTTCATGAACCTCAATCACTGTTTCCGGCTCCATTTCGGCTGATGGCAGTTGCATCAATGCTTCATGAAGTTCAGGGTTGAATTTTTCCCCCACCGCGTCGATCTCCTCAAGTCCCCGGCGTTTCAGGTTTTCAAAGAGTTTTTGGCGAATCAATCGCGCCCCTTCGATCAGACTCTCCAATTCGCCGTGGGAGGAATTGCTGACCAATCGGTCTAAATCATCAAGGATCGGCAGGAGATCGGAAATTATCGATTCTGTGGAAAGAACGATCAAGTTTTCCAAATCTATAGCGCGCCGTTTCTTGTAATTCTCGAACTCCGCAACCGCTCTTAGCAACTGATCACGCAACTGTTCATTGCTTCTGTTCAACTCCTCCAGCCGCTGTTCGAGGGTTGGTTCTACACTTTCCAATACTACCTGTTCGCTTGGAGTTTCCTTCTCCTTCTCTGGTGCGTTCTCCTTATCAGGTGTTATTTCTCCCGCTGACATCTCTTCATTGCTGTTAGAAGCACCAATCTTGTTTTTCAACTTGGATTGATTCATACTCATTTCTATCCTAATCGACCATTTTGCTGCGAATTCCGTCAGCCGTGAACTTAGCCAGAGAAGCCACCCAATCGTAAGGCATCCGTGTCGGTCCAATAACAGCAACATATCCTTCCATCTCACCGACAGAATAGGATGCTGTGACCATGCTGCAATCATGCAGTCGCTCGCGCGGCAACTCCTGACCGATAGCGATCCTGACTCCTTGGGCTGGTTGATGCTCGCCATAGCTAAGCAATTCCACGACTCCTTCTTTATTCTCAATCAAATCAAAGAATTCCCGCATTCGGTTCAGATCCGAAAATTCCGGTTGCGCCATGACATGTCGGGTTTCGCCGATATAAACTTCAACTCGCGGTTGATCGAACAGATCGTCCGCATAATCTATCACCAGTTTGATCAAGCCTGGGTGGACAGTAGACTCAGCCCCCTTCAGCATCTCACGTATTTTAGAACGAACCTGGGGAAGTTTCAATCCGCTTAACCGTTCATTGAGAAACTGAGTAGCGCATTGAACTTCAGGCTCCTGAATCGACGAATCCACTTCCAGGATGATGCTTTTGACATTCCCCATTCTCAAAGTGAGGACGACAAGAATTCGTCCGCTGGCAATACTGATAAGATCGATTTTATGAAGAATTTCCTCCGAGAATTTCGGGGAGAGAACGATGGAAATCAGAGCTGTCACACGTGACAACGCAACACTGATCCGCTCCAGCATTTCACGTATATTCCCAGTGAAGGAATCATGGAGAACATTGATGATGGCTTCTTTTTCCTGTTTCGACAGCCTGAATGTTTTCATCAGACTGTCGACGTAAAATCCATAACCCAACTCAGAGGGCACTCTTCCGGCAGAGACATGCGGTTGTTCCAGCAGCCCCAGGTCTTCCAGCTCAGATAATTCATTTCTTATCGTCGCCGGTGAAAGTTGGAATTTAAGTTGGTTCGCCAGGTGACGGGAGCCGATCGGATATGCGGAACGGACATATTGTTTCAAGAGTGACGTAAAAATAATCTCTTGACGAGTAGTTAACGATGGGTATCGATAAGTTAACGCCATCTTTCATTCCAGATTTTCATGCAGCCACAAAGTAGAATTTCTCCCGAGTTGAGTCAAGAAGAATGGATCCGATCGATGTTCCCCGGTGTCGCCATAATGGCGGTAACTAAACCGAGAATGGTAGTCACACCGGCAATAGAGAAAAAGATTACCTGATCCGGTGGAGGAACAATCGGTGAAGTACGAGAAATCCCGAATTGCAGACCATAAACGACCAGCGCGCCCAAGGCGCCGCCGATCAATCCCGCCAATGCTCCCGCAATTAAAAATGGACTTCGAATATCCCAGCTTGTACCGCCAATCAATCCCACCGCATGCGCCCATTGTCGATTCGCTCGTCCCGCCACTCGAACCGTCTGAACCGTCAGAATCACGCTGACCAGAAGGACGATAATCCCCAGGTAAGTGAAACGTTGCTTCACAGTCCTCGCAAGTTTTTCATATTTACCCAATAATTCACTCTCAAAGACAACTTCATCGACCTCCGTTTTTTCACCGATGAAAACTGCTTCCTGGGCAAAAAGTTCCCGTGTCATCTGAGAAGGGTTGTATCTGACTAATATCGAAGAAGGCAGCGGATTATCGTGAAGTAAATCAAAGAGTTCCGTTCCATACAATTCGTTAAATCGCTTCGCGGCATCATCACGTGTGATCATAGTTACCTCGATCACTCCATCCCGCTCGTGCAGCCAGGTGGCAAGGGAATCCAGCGAACTGTCGAACTCCGGCTTTAAAAAAACCTCAAGTTCAAAAAGTTCGAGGACATATTTGCTGATTTCCTGCAAGGTTGAATTGGCGGCGAAGATTGCACCTGTCAGTCCGGCGACCGTGGAAAACGCCATAATTGTCAACCAACCGGCAAAACCGGCGCGAGACAACATTCCGATTCCTTCTCGAAATAAAAAGAAAAACCGTCTCACCGGGTAACTATCCTCCCTTTTTCCATATTGACAATTCGTACCGGATAGTTTTGAAACAGCGAGGCGCGATGGGTGGCAATCAGGATGGAAGTCCCTCGTGCATGAAAACGAGCGAGTATCTCGACGATACCTCGCGCGGTTTCCTGATCAAGATGACTTAAGGGTTCATCGGCGATGAGGGCAAAAGGATCGGAGACCATCGCCCGTGCAATCGCCAAGCGGCGACGTTCTCCATAGCTCAACTGATAGGGAAACATATCCAAATGATCATACAATCCGACTTTATTCAACACGGAGAGCGAGGCTAATCTGGTTTTCTTGCGAGACCAACCGAGGATCTCGCCCACGAGGATCACATTACGTAAAACCGTACGATCCTCAAACAACGCCAGGTCTTGATCGACAATCCCTAGCATCCGGCGCAGGGGTGCAATGTCTTTTCTTCTCAATGTTGAGAGTCGATAAGAACCCACAATCACTTCGCCGGAATCGGGAAGTTCGGCAGCGTAGACCAGACGGAGCAGAGTCGTTTTCCCCGCGCCTGTGGCGCCTTCAATCAGCACCCATTCTCCTTTTTCCACCCGCAGCGTAATGTCCTGAATTCCACGCTGCTTGGGATATTGCCTGGTCGTCCTGATCAGTTCGATCATACTGGAATCGCCACAAAATGAACACGATCGCTCTGCTCACTCCCCGGTGACAAGGTGTATCCATCCAACATTGCTTTTAAGGAAAATCCATTCGCTTCAAGGATTTCCCCTACCGTTGTCAACTCCCATATTCGCTGCTGATGATGCTCGAAAAACAGCTCTTGGCTGTCCGTTGGATAGATCTCGAATTCATTGTGTTGAATGCAGGTTACGGGATCGAAATAAGCGTATCTGTGGACGATTCCTTTCAGGTAACGTTCCGTGATTTTATATCCATCGAAATGATTCAAGCTGTTTTTCATCGTGCTGCAATCAAAAATGAAGACGCCTTCCTGATTGACGACCTGATGAACCGCCCGAAACATGGCAGCGAGATCATCCTTTTCCATGAGATAGTTAATCGAATCATAGAGGCAGAGGACAACGTCGATATTACTCACTGGCGGCGTTTGTCGCAGATCACAGATGAAGTAATCGATTTTTCCACCTTGTCGGGTGACGTTTTCCCGTGCCTTCTCTATCATCTCCGGACTGCCATCTGCACCGTAGACCTTAAATCCCATTTCCGTCAGATAGGTTGTCAAAGCACCCGTACCGCAAGCGAGATCCAAAATCGCTCGAATTTCTTCTTTGTACTGAAAAGCTGTTTGTAAGATATATTTTGTCCATCTGATGTAATCGACATGCGACATTAACTCATCATAATAAACCGCCAACTTCGAGTATGGTTTAACATCAATCGGTTTCCGTTTTTTACGCAACAGGTCGACAGCAGAGATCATAAATGATGCGCACTCCTATAAAACCATTTATCCACTAAGGACACCAAGACACGGCGACAAAGAGAATTAAATAGTGAATTTAAACAAGCGAATCGCATTCTCCGTGGTTTTACAGGCAAGGTGATCGATAGAAATCCCACGCAAGTTCGCCAGAAACGCCACGATGTAAGGCAAAAATGCTGGTTCATTTTGTTTCCCACGATATGGAACAGGCGCCATGAACGGGCTGTCAGTCTCCAGTAATAAACGATCCAGCGGTATAGCCTTCGCCACTTCAATCCGATTTGATTTCGGGAAAGTGACATTGCCGGTCAATGAGATGTAGAATCCACGTTCAATGACTTCCTGAGCCATCGCAACATCCCCGGCAAAGCAGTGAAATACGCCGCCGGCGCCGCTCAACCCGTTATAACTCTCTTCATCCAGAATTCGCAAAAGCTCCTTTGAGGCATTCCGATCATGAAGGACGACAGGCTTCTGTAACCGTATCGCCATCTTTAACTGTTCGCGCAACCATTGCCGCTGCAAGGATGGGGAAGCGTGTTCGCGATAAAAATCCAGCCCAATCTCCCCAATCGCTACGCATTTCAGATGTTGCGCTAGAGTCTCGATTTCAGCCAGATCTTTATTTTTAGCCTGCCCAGCGTCGTTGGGATGCACTCCCGCCCCAAAATAGACCTCCGGGTACATCTCCGAATGGCGACAAGCCAGGTGTGAGGATTCCACATCGGTCCCCAGATCAACAATCGCAATAAGATCTTCCTTCCTCGCCCGTTCGATGACGCTGTCCACCTTGCCGCGAAAGCTATGCCAGGTTAGGTGACAATGCGTGTCGATCAATGGATTCATCAGCGGATCATTCGGCGGCGGTTATCTCAAACATGCGGTTCAAGGCTTTGATAGCAAACAGCGTGGTTTCATCATCTACCGTCACTCTCCAACGATACTCGCCCCGTTTCAAGGCGCGGAGACTTTCCAACAAAGCTTGTGGAGTGATACGAAACATGGTGGAGCAGAGGCAGGCGAATGGCGCCAAGCTGTAAACTTCAACACCTTTCGCAGCCATTTCCATACCAAGACGCTGCACCAGGTGATTTTCTGTGCCGACCGCCCAACGCATTCCGGGTTCCGAATCCAAAATCGTCTTGATGATGAAGGAGGTAGATCCACACAGGTCGGCTTTTTGAACTACTTCAAAACTCGCTTCCGGATGGACAATGACCTTTATCTCTCCATTCTGCGCCTGCCAATAGTCTATATGCGAGGGGAGAAAATGCTGATGAACGCTGCAATGCCCTCGCCAGAGAATAATCCTCGCCTGGTGTATGTCTTTCTCACTGTTCCCCCCCAACCGTTCCTGGGGATTCCAGACAATCATCTTCTCAAGCGGAATGCCTAAATCATAACAGGTATTGCGTCCCAGATGCTGATCCGGGAGAAAGAATATTCGTTCACCTCGCGGCAATGCCCAACGGATGATTTTTTTTGCATTCGAAGAAGTGCAGATGGCACCATCCCGCTGACCGACAAAAGATTTCACCGCGGCGGTGGAATTGATATAAGTGATCGGAACAACTTTCGTGGTATCGATCACCTGCCCCATCTCCTTCCAACTCTCCTCCACGTCATCGATATGAGCCATATCTGCCATCGTGCAGCCAGCGCGTTTATCCGGCAAAATCACCGGTACTTCCCTGGGAGTCAGCATATCCGCCGTTTCCGCCATGAAATGCACTCCCAGGAATATCACATACTTGGCACCGCGCATCTGAGCCGCATGTTTGCTTAATCCCAGAGAATCTCCGGTACGGTCGGCAAATTGGATCACCTCATCACGTTGATAATGATGCCCTAACAATAACAAATCGCTCCCGAAATCATGACGCAATTCTCGTATTTCTTCCAAGATCTCATCGGGAACAGAAGGATCTCCCATGTATTTGATTTCTTTAATCGGCTGTTCTGGATTCCAGCGAACTTCCATAGCTTGTTTCTCAAGCAACATCATTAGATCCTTTTAAAAAATTTATGTGGTGTCAGCCGTCCTCGGCTGACACTTAATTTATGTGGTGTCAGCCGTCCTCGGCTGACACATAAGTATTTGTTTTACCGTCAGCCGAGGACGGCTGACGGCACTGAATAAGTAATGTGGTGTCAGCCGTCCTCGGCTGACACATAAGTATTTGTTTTACCGTCAGCCG
>CAZCRQ010000073.1:0-6327 GCA_964501095.1 uncultured bacterium
TGGTTAGTAACTACCTTTTATAATATTTTAAATAGTGCGTTCAATTAGGATCCCAAAGCAGTAATGATCGACCTTGCAAAGCGTTAGCGGAACAAGTTTATTCGCTTGGATATAGCACCAGGCAAGGGAAGTGGTCGGCATGTAGGACCGGCATATACATCAAGACTCATCGAATATATTCAGAATAATTGGCAGCCAGAAAGAGATGAAAAGAATTCCGAAAGCTTACATCGCACTATGGCATGCCTTCGAAGGCTTATAGAAAATCATCTTGATATCGAGAGTAAGTTTTAACCTTTTAAAGAAGTACTCCCATGGATAAAATAATACTCCCGCTCTTTCCCCTCGTTCGAGTGCTGTTTCCCAAGATGATTTTACCGTTGCATATCTTTGAAGAGCGGTACAAGGCGATGATATCGCAATGCATTGCGCGGGAATCCTTGTTTGGAGTGCTGAGCGAAGACAATCTTCACCGCGGAGCGATTGGCTCCGCCGCGTCGATTTATCGTGTGCTGAAAAAATATACCGATGGCAGATATGATCTTCTCGCGGTCGGGATCAGGAGATTACGTCTTCTCCGCCTGATTGACGATAAATTATATCCCCGGGGTGAAGTGGAATTTATTACCGACCAGGCTGGCATACATTCCCCGGAAGAGCAAATCCAGGAGATGCTCACCCTATATCGTTCGTTTATCGCTAGGTTGGGATTACTGCAAAAGCAACGTGATGAACTGGTAAATATCGTAGAGGAATTGGAGCAGGAGCAGGAGATCTCTTACATCATCGGTCAAACCATCGGATTGAACCAAATACAGCAGCGAGATCTTCTGGCGGAGACTAATCCGATAGTTAGAGTAGGTCTCCTCACCACCGAGCTTAAACGCCATCATCAGATCCACGTTGTGGCGCGCAATCTCTATGAGAAGAGTGATTATGATCCAACATTGAATTAAGAAGATGAAAAGTAAAAGTGAAGCAAAGAAGCGATTACTGATCACCGGCGCGGGATGGATCGCCACGGGGGAATCATCTTACGATCGTTGTGAATCGCCCTATACGATTCTTCGTCGACCGGCGGACTCAATTTTAATCGAAGGGGATCGTATTGTTTGGGTGGGACGCAAGCGTGATTATGACGGTCCGTGGGATATTACTCGCCTCGATGTCAGCGGGGCGGGAATCACACCGGGACTGATCGATTTTCACACTCACCCGGTGTTTGCCAAAACACGTGAGGATGAGTTTGAGCTTCGCACCCAAGGCTATACCTATTCCGAGATCGCCAAGGTGGGCGGGGGAATACTAAATTCCGTGAAACATGTCCGCAGTGCTTCTTTGAGCCAATTGATCGACCATACAATGCCGTATTTGAATAATGCGTTGGTCCATGGAACCACGACGCTGGAAGCGAAGAGCGGTTACGGTTTGGAGTCGGAAGCCGAGTACAAGATGCTGCGCGCCATACGTGCCTTGAATGAAATTCATCCCATCGATCTTGTACCCACTTTCCTGGGAGCGCATGAGTATCCGGAGGAGTATCGCAAGAACCATGAGGGTTATCTTGAGATCTTGATCAAAGAGATGATTCCTTATGTAGCAGCGGAGAAATTAGCTGCGGCGTGCGATGTCTTTTGCGAAAATGGAGTTTATTCGCTCGAGGAAGCCTCACGGGTGCTGGTAGCGGCTTTAGAGAACGGGTTGGCGGTGAAGGTTCACGCGGAACAACTTTCTCCCTATGGCGGGGCGAAACTGGCGGCGAGCATGGGTGCGCTGTCGGCGGATCATTTGGAATTTATCGATGATGAAGGTATAAACGCACTGGCGTCGAGCAGTACAGTAGCTGGATTATTGCCGCTCGCCGCCCATTTTCTCCGGATGAAAGAAGATCCGCCGGTACGGAGAATGATCGATCGGGGTATGATCTGCGCCTTGGCGACCGATTTTAATCCCGGCAGCGCCATGTGTGAAAATATGCAAATGGCGTTGCATCTCGCCGCAATCCGTTTTAATATAACTTGTGAAGAAGCGTTATGGATGGCGACCATCGGCTCCGCTAAAGCGTTAAAGCTACCCGATCGCGGCTGGATCGGACCGGGCGCACTCGCGGACCTGGTCGCCTGGAAAGTCGAAAATCTAAAAGAACTCGTCTATCACTTTGGCGTCAACCTCGCCGATCATGTGTTTAAAAGAGGGAAACTGGTCGCAAAGAACGGTCAAATAATATCATGATTGTCATCGGCACCTCAGGTTATCATTTCCCGGATTGGAAAGAAGTTTTTTATCCACCAAAACTGCCAAAACATCGATGGTTGGAATTTTATTCCACACAATTCCAGGCAGTTGAAATCAATTCCACATATTATGGAATTCCGAAAGCCGCCTCCGTAGCTAAATGGGTGGAGCAGACTCCGGAAAATTTCATTTTTCTTCTCAAAGTACATAGCGATACCACCCATAAACGTCAGAATCAATGCCGCGAAGTCTCGGAATTACTGGAGCGATTGGAGCCCTTACATACCGCCGGGAAATTTGGCGGATTGCTGGCGCAGTTTCCCGCCTCTTTTCATCGAAACAGGGAGGCGGAAACTTATCTTGAGTTCTTGGCTAAGACAACGGTGGGAAATCCGATCTTTGTAGAATTTCGTCACGGCAGTTGGGACCAGGATGGCAGCATCGATCTGTGCCGTCGTCTGGGCATCGGCTGGGTTACTGTTGACCAGCCGCTGTTGCCGAACCTAATGCGTCCGCGACCTGCAGTAGTTGGAAAAATTGGTTATGTCCGTTTCCACGGGCGCAACACGACGACCTGGTATAACTCTCAGGCGGGAGACCGCTACGACTGGAATTATTCTGACTCCGAGCTGAGTGAATGGCTCCCGCGTCTCGCTGCAATGGATAACCGGGCGGAAGTCACGTATCTTTTTTTCAATAACTGTCATGCCGGGCAGGCAATCAAAAACGCACTGAGAATGCGAGAGATGCTCCTTAACCAATTCGAGGTCTTTTAATGCCCCCAAATGATCTAAGCGTGAAAGAGAGTCTCTATACGAAGGTAATGAAGGTCTGGGATGAATTAGAGGATCCTGGGCTTATGGGGATTCACCATCGGATCTTTCTCACTCAGACGATTGGCGGATTTCTTCAAACAGTGTTCAGGAGCGCGGCGGAAGTGCGAGTCAAGCATGGAGTGATGCATCTGCCGGATTCGATCCTGCCGGACACGTTATGGTGGCCCTCTGATCCCAAGGGAGGTGAGAACCAACTCCTGACGTATACAACCACCCCCTCCACCGGATGGTTCCCCATCCAGCAATTACCGAAAAATTGGACTCATCTCAACCGTGAAATCTGGTTTGCCTGGACAGGTGAATTGGGGGAATTGTTTTTAGTCGCCAGAAAGATCCGTCGGGGACGCAAAATACCTCTCTTCTCCGATGAGGAATGGCAGATCTCGGTCAGCACGGAAAGGAAACCTATCCTCACCGCGATGCAAATTTTCAAAAATGTCTGGGAATATCATCCGGGGTTAGAGCAGCAGAGTCTTTTGATGCAGGCGTATTTAGAGAAAGAGAGTGACGATAAAATTCCAAGACCTTCCACGAACAGACCGACACTTCTGACCGCCGTCACTCTGGCGGAGAACCTCGACCAATGGACTCGTAAACGTCTCTATGAAGCGAAGTGGGCGACGGCGCTGCATCGTGTCCAGGATGCTGTCGCCTGGGAACTGCGCAGCGACCGTCTGATGCAATCCATCGGTACGATTCTAAAAGGCATCTTCGATTATGATTATATCGACATTCATATATTTCAACGCGTTGGGAAGCGATATGAAGCCTTTCTCTCCTGGCGGCGGAATTACACCGGCTTCAGTGATGACCAGTTCACTCTGTTGTTGACGGAACGTTTGGTTGTCGATGTTCTCCGCTCCCGTCGCCCGCGGGTTATCAAATTGAACCATCCCGACGGATTGATGAATCCCCAACTGGCAGAACTCGCCGGATTGGATGAAGGTGTGATCATCCCCTTGATTCAGGGGAACACAGTTGTAGGGCTGGTTATTCTCTGTTACCGCAAACCGGTGAATCTGACAACGAAAGATCTGACTCATGTCTCACATATCGGCAGAGTGATTGCGAAAAGCATCGCCGCCTCGAATGCGCATACCCGAGTCCATCGAATGGCGACTGTCGATGGTCTGACGAACGTCTATAACCGGCGATTTTTCAATGAACAGATCCAGAAGGAAATGAAACGAGCCAAACGATACAATCACAATATCACGCTGATTATTATCGACATCGATAATTTCAAGCATTATAACGACACCAACGGTCATCTCATGGGAGACCGCATTTTACGTCAATTTTCAGAAGTGTTAAAAGGATCGGTGCGTGATGATGACCTGGTTGCAAGATATGGAGGTGAGGAGTTTGTTGTGGTATTACCGTACAGCGATGTCAAGAAAGGGGTCGTTGTGGCGGAAAAGATACGACGAGAGGTGCTTTTAACGCCATTCCCAAATGGAGAGAAACAACCATTGGGAAGGGTCTCGATCAGCCTTGGAGTCGCCGACAACCAGGTGGAAGTGGAAACTCCGCAGGATTTGATCAATCATGCCGACCAAGCGCTGTACAAGGCGAAACAATCCGGACGGAATCAGACGGTGATTTACAGCCAGGATCTTGATTCACTTTAAATCCAGTATTATATTTATGTTAATTAACCATCTTCAGTTTCTCGTCCGATCCGGAGGCAATGAGCGCCATGGCTCGGTTCAACATTCTCTATTTAAGCAGCGAAGTCTCCCCCTTTGTCAAAGTCGGGGGACTTGCTGATGTGGCAAGTACATTTCCGAAAGTTCTGAAAGATCAGAATCACGATATACGTGTTTTCCTTCCCAAGTATAAAGCCATCCGCGATCGCAAATTTAATCTGAGAGAAGTGATTCGGTTACGTGAGATCAAAGTGCCTTTTGGTAAGGAAACGCACACTGTTTCAGTCAAGTCCGGTTTTATACCCAATTCCAAGGTGCAAGCCTACTTTCTTGAATATAAACCTTTCTTCGAACGTGCGGATATCTATGTCGATCCGAACACCGGCGAAGGATGGAATGACAACTATCTCCGCTTTGCCTTCTTCTCCAAAGCTGCTTTCGAGATGCTGAAAGTTCTCTTTTGGCAGCCGGATATTATTCATTGCAACGACTGGCAAAGCGCCTTGACTCCGCACTATTTAAAAACGGTCTATAAAGATGATCCCTTTTTCAAAGACGTCAGAACCGTCCTCACCCTGCATAATTTGGCATATCAAGGACTGTTCGATGCTTCAGTAGCCAAGGAAATCTGCGAGGAGTCGATTCCTTTCGATGAGCAGCATTCCGGTTGGTTTCATGGTCGTTTTAATTTTCTTAAAGCGGGCATCCTTACGGCTGACATCTTGACCACGGTCTCCCCCAATTACGCGGAAGAAATCACCGGCTCCAACGAGTATGGTTATGGATTGGAAGATGCTTTGACATCGCGAAAAGATCATCTCTTCGGCATTGTCAATGGGATAAATACCGAGGAATGGAATCCACAGACCGATAATTATCTCACCGCGAATTATACGGCTGAAGACCTGTCGCCAAAACAGAAAAACCGCACGACCTTGATCGACATGTTGAAACTGAATGCGTCTACGAAAACGATGATCATCGGCATCATTTCCCGTCTGGTCAGTCAGAAGGGAATGGATTTGCTCCTGGGCGCGGGGAATCGGCTGATGGAATTACCGATTTGTCTGATAATTCTTGGAAAAGGGCAACCGGAGATCGAGAAAGGGCTGAAAAAACTAGCGGATCGTTTTCCGGGCAGAATCTCTTTCACCTCATCCTTCAACAATAAATTAGCTCACCAAATCGAAGCGGGGGCAGATGCCTTTCTCATGCCCTCGATCTATGAACCCTGCGGATTGAACCAGATTTACAGTCAACGTTATGGAACCGTGCCGATCGTGAGAAGAACCGGCGGACTACTGGATACCGTTATAGAATTCAATTCCAAAACCGGGGAAGGTACCGGCTTCTTCTTCAAGGAAAAAACTCCCGAAGCGCTGCTCAATGCGGTCCAACGCGCCTATAAATGCTTCCAAAAACCCGAACTTTGGAAGAAAATCGCCCGCAATGGCATGTCCCAGGATTTCAGTTGGGAACATTCGGTTGAGCAGTATTTACAGGTTTACAATACTGTAATGGAAGAAGCAGTGGTTTAATTCAAAATAATGATGTGGTGTCAGCCGTCCTCGGCTGACACCCAAGTGATGTGGTGATGTGGTGTCAGC
>CAZCRQ010000073.1:6427-11393 GCA_964501095.1 uncultured bacterium
GGGGATTGAACTGGTCAGTGGGATTTACTTCATTTAGGTACGATATGGAGGTCAAGTCGATATACAGAAGATTATGTTGTTGAAATAATTCCGAACAGGGATCTACAAGATTAAGAAGATGAAAAATACAGGATAGGGATGATATCAATGATTAACATGATAAATCCCTATCCTGTTTAAATTATAAAGACCGGACAGCCAGTTTCGTATTAAAGACATAACATGAGATTAAACAAACTTCGTGGGACTATTATGAAACCTTATGTAACGATCGAGAATTTATCAGAAAAATCTATTGAATGGCTGGAAAAAATCCATTTGTATAATCAACATAAGATGCATTTAAATACTTCTTCGTGTGCCTTGCTAGTGATCGACATGCAGCAATTTTTCCTCGCTACCTCATCGCCTACATTCACCAGTGGCGGAGTAGCTATTATCCCGACTTTAAAACGTCTGATAAACGCCTTTCGACGTAATGACCGTCCCGTAATTTTCACCCGACATGTCCATCACCCAAACGACCTCGATAGCGGCATCATGGGATGGTGGTGGGAGGGAAAATGCTTGGAAGGAAGCCCGGAGAGTGAAATTCATCACGAGTTGACCCCGACTTCAAACGAGAAAGTGGTGTTCAAACATCGCTATTCGGCTTTCTACAATACCGACCTCGAAACTGTGCTCCGTTGCCAGAAAGTGGAGGATCTTGTCATCTCCGGCGTCATGACCAACTTATGCTGCGAATCGACGGTGCGTGACGCTTACTACCGGGATTACCGGGTCTTCATGCTTGCTGACGGGACAGGGACAATAAATGAGGAGATGCATCTGGCGAGTCTATTAAACCTGGCGTTCGGATTTGCTTATGTGACCACCAGCGCGGCAATCCTGACGCAGTTGAACCGCAATCCGGTCGCTTAGGAGTTCATAATGGCGAAGATGATATTACTGACCGGAGCGAATGGTTTTGTCGGCAGCCACATTGCGGATGCCTTGTTGTCGCGCGGCGACCAGGTGCGCGCCATGGTACGGACTACCTCGAACCTGGAATGGCTGCAGGTCAAACCGGTATCTTACGCTTATGCTACTCTGCAGGATCGCGTTTCTCTGGAAAAAGCGGTCGAAGGTGTCGATGCGATTATCCATAACGCTGGAATCGTCACTGCCGATCACAAATATCTCTATTATCTTCATAACTCGGAAGGAACACGTAATCTGCTCGAGGCAATAGTCGAGGTTAATCCGAAAATATCCCGTTTTGTCTATATCTCCAGCCAAGCGGCTGGAGGTCCGACCGATGGCAAAATTGCCCGTAAGGAAGATGAACCGCCAAAACCAATCACCCATTACGGGAAAAGTAAACTTGTCGCCGAGGGACATCTGAAACGGTTCCAGGACAAAATTCCCGTAACTATCATCCGTCCGCCATCCATCTATGGACCCCGTGACACCGCATTTTTGCCTTTATTCAAACTGATCACCAACGGCTGGGAGATTCAGATCGGCAGAAGACGGGAGATTACCTTCACTCACGTTCAGGACTTGGCGAGGCAGGTGCTATTGCAGTTGGATCATCCCCAGGCGGTCAATGAGCTGTTCCATGCTGCGCCATTTTCACCAGTCACCTTGGAGACATTCATTCAAACCATCATCAGGCTATTGGGTGCAACGACACGAAAGGTGATCATCCCCAATCAACTTATCAAACCCGGTTATGCCCTGGCATATCCCCTTTTGCAACTTTTCGGCGTCACTCCACCATTGACACCGGACAAGCTCGATGATCTTCTTCAACTTTGTTGGACAATCAACGGAGCAAAGGCGCAAAAACTCCTCGGATTTGAAGGTAAAATGCCTTTGGAAGCGGGAATCGGACAAACTATCGAATGGTTCCGTTGGAAAAAGTGGTTGAAATCACCTCGCGACCGTTTGAGAGACCGCGGCGATGTTCTTCCCTATCCTCGTTCGATCGGAGGAAAACAGCGTCTTTACGATCCCGCCTGTGATCTCTGTGCGTTGGGATTCGACGGAGACATCAAGACGAAAAAACACTATGAAGACCAGGATTTTGTAATCGTCGACTGTTTAATCTGCCGTGAACCGATGGCGGTCTTGAAAGAACACCGTTCTTCATTTTCTGAAATGGAAAAAGAGCGATTGCTCTGCATTTTTAAAAATTTGTTTGGCAACGACAAGCATCCTGATTTTACTCAACGACGTATTCCGACGCATGCTCATGTCCATTACCGTCTTTTCCCCCATTGTCTCCCCTGGCAGAAAAGACCGATGTGATCTTTTTCAACCGCATTTCTTTTAACCATGAAAACCCAAACCACCAAGGCATCACATTACAAATAATAATCTTTGTGTCTTCGTGTCTTTGTGCCTTGATGGTAAAATATTTTAAGGTTTCTACCGTCTTGGTGGTGAAGAGAAATGTACTGTATATCCCTGTTAAAAGCCTACTTCAATAACAATGCCTTTTGAGCTGACACCCGCCCTTCATATTGAATCACGAGGCAATACAATCCGCTGACCAGTTCCTTCCCGGTTTGGGATGCCTCGAAGCTGAATTCATGTCGACCCGCAGGGAAATTTCCTGATGTTTCAAAAACCTGCTGTCCGAGGAGATTGTAAACGGTGAAAACAACCGTACCGGCTTTCGGCAAGCTGAATGGCACTGTCAGGGTTGGGTTGAAGGGATTCGGATAAGCTGCGCCGACCAGAAAAGATGACGGGAGATTTATATTCGAGACATCGAGGGTGATTTCCCCATAAGCTCCTTTTCCGAACGACAGCGATTCATCGGAAGCGATTATCGTTCCCTCCGACGATTTCACTTTAATAACAATGGGATTGCCAGTCTCGAATCCCGATACGCCCAGCTCATCATCCCCACCCCAGGCGATTACCGGAATGAAGCCGCCAATTTCCTGCGCCGTCGACTTTCCCACTAAGAGGCTGCCATCGAAGAGTTCAACCGTAGCTGGATTTTGCGCCCGCAGATCATCAGTCAAATGAACCAGCACCAGATAGGGCAGTCCGGTCGGAGTCGGAGCACCCTCAGCGATGGGGAGTTCCACCACAGGCGTCTCCGACGGGATAGTGTTTCTAAGCAGCGCCTCATTGTGGAAACAGAAGGTCACATCCTCAGCGACAAAAGTGAAGTATCCTTCTCCCGGAGTCATCTCGCCCAGCGTATTGAGCAAGCCCGGCAGCCAGATTTGTCCCTCATCGTTCATGAGAATCTGCAACACATCCTCAATCTCGGTCAGGGCGATCTCGACATTAACCGGCTCAAAATAGGGATAGCCTAGCCAGTTCCAGCGATTGGCGGCTAAACTGTATTCTGTCTCCGGATCGATGAAGTCCCCGGCAAGCTGCCATTGAGAATCATCTGAGCAATAAATCTGATAACCCTCGGTGATGGTAACTGTGTGGATAGTATTGACTATTGGCGGCAGGTAAATCGCTCCATTATCCTGGTAGACGATCATCAAATTCTGGATCGAGTTGAAAACATTCGCTGCCTCAAGATTTTCCGGAGCCAGGCTCAAAGAGACAAGCTCGAAGTAGCCGCCTTGGAGAGAGACAGATACTGTAGGTCTGATGGTGAGATTCTCGAACCAGATGATACTTCCATCATTATAGATGTTATGTGTAGCGAGGATGTCGATATCGCCATCTTGATCCATATCAGCGCTGGAGATTGATCTGAAGTGAGGTTGATTCGAGGCGAGGATATGCTGCGTGAAGATGCCCATACCATTGTTCTCAAACCAGTAAATGTGATCGGTTCCACCCTCTCCAGTCACTATGAGATCAAAATCCCTGTCAAGATCCAAATCTTCCACAAGCAGGGATACATAACCGTTGCAAAAGTCACGAGCTATAAAATAGTTGTCCCAACATTCAATTTCCTGCCAAGAGAGAATAGAAGAACATCCAGAGATGACATCGACACTATCGTCACCGTTTAATTCAACTATACGCACGGTGGTCAATGAAGCTTCCTCCAATCCCCCTATATGCCGCCTGGTGAAAGTTTGACACCCATCGTTCATCCAGCCAGAAACATACCCATTCCAATCGGCAGTAATCAAGTCCATAAATCCATCAGAATTGATGTCTTCCGCATCGACAGCGTGAGTACAATAAGAGTTTTCGGAGATTGTATGTTGGGTGAAAGTTGCTGGTTGATCGCCGTTGTTCTCCCACCAATAGACATATCGATAGGTGCTGGCACTGAAGATGTCCAAGTCTCCATCGGAGTCAATATCCTCGATACAATATGAATAGGTTTGAGATATAGCATCGAAGATGGAATGCCGATTGAAATTCTGGAATCCATCATTTTCCCAGTAATCCAGACTTCCGCAATCATTCCCTCCATATATTTCAAAACCGACAATATCCAGATCCCCATCGTTGTCCAGATCTTCCACTTGAACTTTTCGAATTGTTCGAAATACTCGATCAATCTGATGTTCGGTAAAAATAAAATCGCTGTCATTTTCCCACCAGATACAGTCGCCATTAGTGAAAGTACCGCCTACCAGATCAAGGTCTTGATCGCCATCAAGATCGGCTGCCACCGCGTGTTGACCGTTGAGGAAACCTGTCACCAGGGTATGGGAGTCAAATTCGACCTGCGCCTGTACAGTAAAGGTCAAGCTAACAAGAAGGCAAATTGCAGCCAACCTAAAGTTACTTTTTGTGATTCCTGACATGATCCACCTCCTTTTTACGGGTAATTATAGCTCCTAATGCGGTTCAGGGACTATTATTAGTCTCATGATAATCTAAATATCATTTATATAAAAAGCAAGGGGAGAGTGGGAAAAAATTAAATTGATATCACGTTCTTTTATTGCGGGGTAGCGTAAGCCTCCGTGCTTTCGAGAAGGGTGAGGGTAGCGTAAGCCTCCGTGCTTGCGATTGATGTGGTGTCAGTCGTCCTCGGCTG
>CAZCRQ010000074.1:0-82 GCA_964501095.1 uncultured bacterium
CAGTCGTCCTCGGCTGACACCCAAATGGTGTCAGTCGTCCTCGGCTGACACCCAAGTCTATGTTTTTCGGTCAGCCGAGGAC
>CAZCRQ010000074.1:182-11202 GCA_964501095.1 uncultured bacterium
GGCTGACCGCACATTAATTTTTCGGTCAGCCGAGGACGGCTGACCGCACATTAATTTTTCGGTCAGCCGAGGACGGCTGACCGCACATTAATGACTTTGCTTTGGTTTTCACCAATCCAATGGTGACCATTTGTTTTTCTGGATGTGAATCATACCGATACCGGTTTTAAGGTTAACCGGGAAACCGCCGCCGAGTATCTCACCTCTTCCTGTGAGGGAAAGCCGATCTTGTCGATAATCAAGCGGAAAGCTGGAATCGATATGTAGTTCGCCAAGATTCCATTCCAGGGTGGCAGTGAGCGAGAACGGCAGTTTGCGTGGAACAGAGAACAAGATATTGCCATTAAGCGTTAATAAAGAGACGGAGTCGATCACGGCTTGCTCGCGATATACCATCTGCACTTCGATATCGCCCTGATTAGTCTTAACAGAAACTGTACCGGATAATTTCTTCACCTTGACATCTCCAGCGAACTTGCTGATCATCAACGTTCCGCGATGATCATCGATCTGGATATTTCCCGAGTTGGTCACCAGGTTGATCATGCCCTGGGTATCATGGAGACTAACATCTCCTGCGGAAGCCTGGATCGTGATTGGCTGCTCGCTTTTTATTTGTCGCAAGTCGATTTCACCCACAGATGTCGAGATAGTGAGGTTATTCGTTTGAACATTTTTCATCGATAAATCCCCGCCATCCTGTGAGACCGAAATCTCACCAATAAGGTTTCTCATTTCGGCGTCACTGATAGTTCCCTGGAAGGACAGATTTCCAGAGATCTGATCAGCGATAAAATCACCGGTGAGGATTTGGCAGGTGACATTTCCCGTAATCGCTTTCAAAACAGCGTTTCCATTGGTTGAATGAAGGTACACATCATTATGGATGTCATAGAGCGAGACATCGCCAAGGGTGTGCGCGATACGAACCTGTCGATTCAGATTTTGCACCTGAAGTTTGCCACCGCTGGAGGAGACATCAAGCTCACAATCGACCGGCAAAAGGATTCTCATTTGAAAGGAGAAATCTGTCACGGGGATGATGAAACGCTGAAGATTGCCGGTAATTGACAAAGTGCTATCCTGAAGCTGGATAATTGGCAGATTGGCGTGCAGGTCAGCTTCAGCCTCGATTTGCAATGGCTGCTCGGAGGAAAAGTATAAAATCGTTCCAAATTCACCCGAGCAGCCGAGGATGATGATGTCACCGACAATTTTTTCAATATTGAGCTTTCGGCAATTGAACAGCCCAAGATCATAGCTAATCGTTGCCTGCCAGCCGGATTTCCGTTTTTTCCACTCGATTTGAGGAGAAACTTCAGCCTGACTCGACGCTATGAAGAAGCTGATTGCTGCATATATTAAAATGATTCGATACAGAGACAATTTTTACCTCTGGAGTTTGATGTTTGACGGTACGGGTATGCATAAATGATCGTTGACTTTATTATCTATGTGACCTGTATTATACTATCAAGGTTACAGAGGGTGATTAACTCCAGTTCAGAGTTCAACCTTCAGGTTGCCAGTTTGGAGTTCGATCTTTAGGTTGTTTTTAAAGACACGCTGAAGCGTGAACTCTAAACTGGGGACTTGTAATGATGCCATGATTGCCGTAGTATAGTCACGACGGTCAATCGCTTCGGTTAGAGGTGAGTCCCTGTCCGGAGAAACAATGTAAGATTGTTGAGAATTTACTAAAATAGCACTTCTATCAGACAAATGGGAGGTGTAAATGAGAATTCCATACAAACAGGTGAACATCGGGGGTGAAATTTTCCGGGTGCCGGATTTCGGACGGATGTTCGGCGGCGGATGGTTGATTATTGGAATTATTATAATCATTTGGCTGCTCAGCGGGATATATGTGGTTGGTCCTGATGAAGCCGGCGTGATTCGAACTTTCGGGAAATTGACACGTGTTCACTCGCCAGGTTTGAACTATCATTTGCCTTATCCCCTTGAACAATTGGATAAACCGAAGGTGACAGAAGTAAAGCGGGTCGAAATTGGTTTTCGTAGCGAAACTCGAACCGGCAAGTGGCTTGATGTTCCGGAAGAATCATTGATGCTGACCGGTGGTTTGAACATCGTCGATATTGACTTGATCGTCCAGTATCGCATCCACGATCCCGTCAAATACTTGTTCAATGTGCGCGATGTTCCGCTGACGATTCGCGTGGCGACGGAAGCTGTGATCCGTCAGGTTGTCGGTCAGCACAATATCGACGAAGCTCTGACCACCGGCAAAGGAGTTATTCAGACAGAATCGTTAAATCAGTTGCAAGAGATCATGAATTCTTACCAATGCGGTGTAACGATCACCCAGGTACAGTTGATGGATGTAATGCCGCCGGAAGCGGTGGCGGATGCCTTTAGAGAAGTCGCCTCGGCAAAGGAGGATCGCGCCCGGTTGGTGAACGAAGCTCAAGGTTATGCAAACAATCTGATTCCAAAAACACGTGGGGAAGCGGAGCAGATCATCCTGCAAGCGGAAGCATACGCGGCGGAGCGGGTGGCGCGTGCCGAAGGCGATGCCGCGAACTTTGAAGCGATCCTGGCACAATATCGACACGCTCCCGACATCACTCGTAAACGCATGCTCCTGGAAACGATGGAGGAAGTACTGCCCGGTTTGACCAAGTACATACTGAAGAGCGAGAAGGGTGCAGACCTCATCAATGTCATCGGATCGGGACTTGGAAAAAAGACGGAGGAAGATCAGATGATGGAAGGAGAAGAGTAATGAGCCGCATATTCCAATCTTTAATTATCCTGGTGATTGTACTGATCATTATCAGTTTGATCACCTACACTGTGGATGAGACAAAGCAAGCGATTGTGCTTCAATTTGGAAAACCCTTACGTACAGTCACGAGGGCTGGCTTGCACTTCAAATTACCGCCTCCTTTCAACACCATCGAACAATTTGAGAAGCGTCTCCTCATCTACGATTCTCCTCCAAATGTCGTAGTGACACAAGACAAGAAGAATCTTGTCGTCGATGCTTATGCGCGATTCCAGATTACCGATCCTTTGCTTTTCCGTCAAACAGTGCGGACTGAAATCGGCGCTCAGGCACGTCTCGATGATATTATTTATTCTGATCTGCTACGTCAACTGGGGCAGCATGATCTGGAAGAGATTGTAAGTGCTTCCCGAAGTCAGATTATGACTACCGTCGCCCATGAAGCGAACCTGAAAGCGAATGATTACGGAATCGAGATTCTCGATGTGCGCATCAAGCGAACAGATCTGCCGGAAGAGAATGAGGATGCCATCTTCCGTCGGATGCGAGCCGAGCGGGAACGGATCGCCAACTTGTACCGCAGTGAAGGGGAGGAAGAAGCGCTGAAGATACGCGCCGAAGCGGATAAAGAAGTGAAGGTCATTCTTGCCGACGCTTACAAGAGTTCGCAAATTATTCGCGGAGAAGCGGAAGGAAAAGCGATAAAAATATATGCCCAGGCTTTCAATAAGGATCCCTCGTTTTATGATTTCACGCGAACCATGGACATGTACAAGAAAACGCTTGATGAACATACAACGCTGGTTTTGCCGCCGGATACAGAGCTGTTCAAGTATCTGAAATAGTGGGATGAGGGGTGAGGGGTGAGGATTATTGTTTCTGGCGACAAGAGTTTATCAGTGCATCAGGTGGGCGCGCAGCGTTTTCATATTGTTCGTAGATAGATTTGTATACATCATCATTCATATAATCGAATGGACTACTACATAACCACTTCACGCGTTCAAACTCTTCGCTGGCTGCGATTGACGGCTGATCGTTTCGGCATCTTGGAGGGTGAGATCCAGTTAGACCCTGTCAGGTTGACGTTGCTCATCGGTCGCAATGAGACAGGTAAAAGCACCTTTATTGCCGCGTTAATCGCTGCTCTCTATGGTGTCGACACCTCGCTGCGAAGGAACGATCCCCGACCATATATCGAAGATTTTCATCCTTGGAGTGGGAATGAATATAAAGTGGAACTCGCCCTCGAGATGAATGGACGTCATTTGGAGATCGTGCGTGATTTCGCGAAAAACACGTTTAACGTTAATGATTTTGCCTTGGGCGACATCACGAAGCAATATGGCGGTTCGCGCCACCGTGATCGCTTCGGTGAGGTTTTAACCGGTGGGCTAAGTGCGGGAGGATTCCTAAGAAGTTTCATAATTGCGCAGGAGCAGGCATCCTTGTTGGCTCAACCGGAGGAATTAGTCGAGAAGATTCAGGCGATTGTCACTGCCTCCCCTGGAGACAGCACTACACGTGTCGCTCAGGATTTGCTGGAAAAAGCGCTCGATCGTGTGCAGGCAGAGAGTTATTTCAAAACACCGGTAAAAGCCGGATCGGCGCAGAAAAAACTGGAAGAAGAAATCCTGCGGATAAAACAGGAGATCAGCGAACTCAAAGCAAAACTGGTTGAATCATCTGCCGATCTGGCGGAACTCTCAGCAAAGGAAGAACGCAAACAACAACTTCTTCTGGAGCTTGAACAGGTACGAAAAGGCGCTTTATTAGCGGAGAAAAAGGAGATCGAGCAGAAGATCGGTGATATTCAAAATGCCGCACAAAGAATCGAACGTCTTCAAGAGGAAGAAAAAACCCTGGAAGAGGCAAAACATTTTCCCCTCGACCTGGTGATGCGTTTTAATGGAACATTGGAACGGTACCGCGAACGATTGGAAGCAGCATTAAATGCTGACCAGGAGAAGCGTAACCGGTTTGAAGCCCTGCAAGTGGAACGAAAACGTTTGGATACTTATAAAGACTTGGACAGCTTGGACATCCCGCAGGTGGATGAATTTACCAACGATTTGCGACTCTGGGTCAAGTTGCATAAGAACTGCGAACGCTATGCGGAGGAACAAGATCTCCAACGTGAACTTCTGGCTAAAGAGGGTATCTATGCCAATAGGTTGGAATATGTGATAAATACAGTATCAGGTTGGAAGGAAGGCACGATAGAACATTTCGAGAATATGAATCGCGAGCGGAAAGTGTTGGAAGATGTATACAAGGCTGCCGACGAGAAGGTCGCCACCCATCATCTCCCCAAGAAGAAAATCCGCGTTACTTTTCTCGGAACGATGATCATCGCCATTACCCTTATCGCGGCTTTTCTCGCAGCAATAGAATGGAAGGTGGAGGATAATGCTGGGATTGCCCTGATCGTGACCCTGACTGCCGTTTTCCTGGTGATCGTCATCGGTTTGATCGAACATTTACGATATAAACGGGAAGAGAAGCGGTTCCGCCGTGATCTGGAAAAAGCTGCCAAAGCATTACATAAAATCGAAATTCAGCTGAAAGATTTAGCCACTTCGGTTGGTTTGGAGTCCCCCGATCTTCTACAGGACATTATAAAAGACTATTATCGCCTGTCCGGAAAAGGTTCACAGTATTTTAAATCGAGCGCTGTTTCGGAGCAGGGGAAGGAGGAACTCAGGCAAGTGAGTGATCGAATCGCGCCGTACTTGGAGAAAGCGGGCGTCATCAGCGCCGGGGGACAGATTACTCGCGGGGATGTGGAAGGATTCATTGCTCGTTTGGATCGCTACCATACCGACCTACAAACAATACTCGACCTTGAGAATCGTTATGAATCCGCCTGTTCAGATTCACGGCGAGCGGAAGACAGGGTGCAGGAGCTGTGGAACGAATTAAGAACTCTATTCGATGCTGCAAGTATCCCCTTTGGCGAAGATCTGGAACTGGCGGTGGCGGATTTTAACCATACGGCGGAACGTGCGAAAAGACTACGAGAGATTGGCGACCAGGTGCTATCATTGCAAAAAAACCAGAGCAAAGCTGTGATTGTAACCAAGTATCGTTCGCGTTTGCATGACATTGTTCGTCAACTGGAAGGATTAACTCAAATAGAAGCTCAAGAGGATGAACTAGCGGAACATCGGAGACAAGAAGAACTCATCAGTTCAGAGCTGCGTCTGATCGACCGTGAGATCAATGACGAGCGGGTACGTCTGGCGAACGAGACTGCGCGGTTGCCCAAGCTCCTTCGTGACGCCGAACATACATTGATTCTAACAAAGCAAAAATTAGAAGGTTTGAACATACAGGTGGAAGCCGCGAATCTGGCATTACAAACTATTACTGAAGTGGAGAAGGAAGTGTTCGGCAATGCCGCACGAATTTTAAATGAAAAACTTGCCCCGATTCTCATATCCTTCATTCCTCGATGGAAATCGGCAATTTTTGACGACCAGCTTCGTCTCCATCTGCAGGATGAGATTACCGCCAAACAACTCGAACCGGAGGATATTGAACGTGTTCTTTCCGCCGGAGCGCGTGACGCCTTGTATCTTGGAGCCCGCATGGCGCTTGGCGACTTCTTGGCGGGAGGTATTGTCAATGCGCCTTACGTGCTGGACGAACCTTTTGCTCATCTCGATGATGAACGATTTTTCAACGGGATGAAACTGCTCATGAACCAAGTGATCGCCGGTAACCAGGTAATTTTGCTCACCTGTCATAAAGCTCGCCACGCTCAGTGGCTCCAATCGCTCGATAAAGTAGAACAACAGCGAGTTGCCTGGCAGGAACTGGGAAGAGGGGAGGGAGGTGAAGGGTAGCATAAGCCTCCGTGCTTGCGAGAGGGATGAGGAGTGAGGGGTGAGGGGTAGCGTAAGCCTCCGTGCTTGCGATCTCTCAATGGGTGCCCTGCACTACTTGTTGTGCAGGTTCGTGAATACGATCCTTCGCAGGCAGAGACGCCTACGCTACCCCTCTATAGGGGTAGCGTAAGCCTCCGTGCTTGCGAGAGGGGTGAGAGGTGAAGGATGAGGGGTGAAGGATGAGGGGTGAAGGATGAATCTATGTGTTATGCAAATCTCGGATCTGCATTTGGGAGCCGGAGTTCTGCCCATCGGGCATGGATTCGGAGAGCAAATCGCCAGAATCCGAGAACAAGAAGAGCATGAACTCCTGGCACGCATCCGTTCGATTATTGTCGAGAGGAACATCGATCTGGTATTGATTCCGGGCGACCTTTGGGATCAGGAAGCGATCTCGATTTCGCTTGTCCGCCGTGTTATCGACTGGTGCGCTGAATTGAATCCCCTTCCGATTATCATCGTTCCAGGCAACCATGATTTTTTAGGAACGGAAAGCCCTTACTGCGATCAGGTTGCACTACGGTACGGCATCGAGTGGAGCAGGAATGTGACAATCGTCCGGCATTTGGATTTTACGTCTTTCAAACTGGAAGGAATCCCTGACTTCTCCTTTACGGCAATGGCGACCGGCATGAATGTTCCAATCACTACACGTCAAATCCATCCTGATCTCCCCAAATCACCTGATAGCGCCAATGTACTCCTCTTTCACGGTTCACTGGAACAGGGAGGATTACTAGGACAGGGAGATGCTAAGAAAATCACCGCTCCTTTCAACCGTGAGGAGCTTCTCAACGCCGGTTTTGTGTACGCTGCCATCGGACATTATCACTCTTTTACCACCATTCAAGATTCCAGCGGCAGAATTCGTGCCGCTTATTCTGGAGCCCCATTCGCCAGAGAGTTCCGGCATCCTGAGAGCAAAGGTGTGCTGGTCTTTGAATTGGATCGTAACGGGGTGGTGGAGGGATCGATGGAGTTGGTTCCCACTGATTCGAGACGGTGTGTACAGATGCGAATCGATCTAACCGGCACATTCAACGATTCTCAAGCGATCGCACGAATCAACAATCAGCTCGCTGGAATGAATTTTACTGAGAATGACCTCGTTCGTTTACATCTGATTGGAACCTTCGGCAGTGGTCCCTTCTGGAATCCCGGGGAAGGTGCAATCATCGCACCTGCATCGATTGACCTGATAACTTCCTCGCTGAAACCGGAGTTTGATGCGGAAAAATTTTTACAAACCGCCGCTACAGGAAGCGCACACGCCGTTTTCCTGAAACGAATGCTGGTGCTGATCCGTGAAGCTGAGTTAAATTCACCGGTCGATGAACGCCGTTTGATTGTTCTGAAATTGGCGATGTCGATAGGGAACCAGGTGTTCAATCGCGAGACGCCGTTGATTCGCACTGAACCGGTGCTGATTTAAAGGCTTCAGGTTACAGGCTTCAGGCTACAGGCTTCAGGTTACAAGCCTGTAGCCTGAAGCCTGTAGCCCAGAGCCAAAAAAAACGAGTAAATAAATATGTCACCGATCCAAAACATAAAAGCGCCTTCCTCCGATCGTCCATTGATTAAGGAATTCAGAAAGTGGTTCGTTACCGGATTCTTGTTTATTGCTCCGATCATTCTCACGATCTGGATCATCGTGAAACTTTTCCTCTTTGCCGACGGTTTTCTCGGAGTGCCGATAAACTTCATTCTGCATAAGATTGGAGTTCCCTTCAAGATTCACGGTGTAGGTATCATTGCCTTGGTGGTCATCATATTTATCACAGGGTGGTTCACTCATCAATATCTGGGTGCTCGTGCTACCGGTCTCTTCCGCCGCATCATGTTGCATATTCCACTGGTGAATAAAGTTTATGATGTCATACGTCAGATCGCTGAAGCCCTCCTTGGCGGGCAGAAAGAAGTTTTTAAATCCGCAGTTCTCTTGGAATGGCCACGTAAAGGAATGTACTGTATCGGATTTATTACCCAGGACACCCGCGGTGTTATCCAGGATGCTGTGAACGAGGATGTGATCAGTGTATTTCTGCCGACTACTCCGAATCCCACCTCCGGATTTTTACTCTTTCTTCCCAAAGAAGATGTAATCTTCCTGGACATTACGGTGGCGGAAGCGTTGAAATTGATTATTTCCGCTGGGGCGATTGTCCCGGAGAAAGGAGGCGGTTCTTATGCCACGGCATTACGAATGGGCATTTCGATTCGTTCCAAGCGACAACCTGAAAGTAAACCCGATATGAAAGGGTAGTGTAAGCCTCCGTGCTTGCGATTCTACATGTTTACGATCCATTTACCCCGCCGGCAGAGACCCCTACCCTACCACAGAACCAAGGTGAAAGGGCAGAGGCGAAAGGGTAGAGGCGAAAGGGTAAAAGCGAAAGCCCAAAGCCCGTTGTTGTTTGTCACGTTTCTTTTTTCAATTATCATCTCGCCACCTTTAAACGCTGGTGATTCTCTCGCCACCAGTTTCCGTCGTGAATTGGACACTCGAACCTTCATTCTGACCGGCTCTTTCGAGCAATCTTACCCCACTTTATCACTCCAGGGATATGCCTACAATCGACTGGTTCTTCGTCAGCTTCCCGGATTTGAAAGTCAATGGAAACGCGACACCGGTATCTACCTGGAATCCAACCGTGTTATCACACCGGAGCTGAGTTTTCTAATCGAGGTTGATGGAAATGATTTTCAGGACCGGGAAGCGGCGCGCATTATTGAGGGTAATTTATCCAGTCCCCTGCCTACGGATCTCACCTCTCTGCCTCTTCCAGCGCGCCAGGTTACCGGACAGAACAGCCATATTGGGAGAAGCGTGGCGAGAAGTGGTGTCCAATGGTCACCAGGGACAATGAAAGACAAATGGCAAGGGGCAAAGGGTGAAGGAATTGAGAGGGCAGAGAGTCAGCCGGGGACGGCACCTCAGCCGGGGACGGCTGACGCCACCCTTTATTTACTGGCGGGAGGTGCCTGGGATCGTCAACTTGCTGGAGAAGGATCAGGTCCCTCGATGAAAGGCGGATTTTCTTGGAAACAAACCGGCGAGAATCTCATCTCTCTGAATGGTGAGGGATGGATCAATCTTTTACAGGAACGTCGCTTTCATGACGCTTCCCTCACTTCGAGGATGCAACGTCAATTCGGTGAGGCGGTCGACCACCTCGAAGCCGCCTGGATCAATCGGCGTAATGATCTCTATTTCGGTGAGGATAATCATGTCGTTCAACGCCTCCAGGATGAATGGTCGGTTCAGAACCGGTTGTCCGCACCTTTGGGAACTGACCTGGCGGGCATTTACGATCTGACTATCCGTAATTCAGGGATTGCCTATCGTGACGGTGGTCCCGGGAAAAGTCGGGAGGATGACATCATCCATCTTCTCCAGGGGAAGTACAATCCGGCATCATGGTTCGCAAAACTATCCTTCCGCTACGCTTACGAAGATCGTGATTATGGGGGAAGTCTGATCCTGGGCAGACATGCTTCTCTGGAACTGGAACTTGGCAAACCAATTCTGAAGGACAGTCTAAAGGTGAGATTAGGGACGGAAAAAAACCGCTATGATTCGCCAGACAGCCTGGAGCTTTCCGATCGAGATCGCCTGGTGCATCACGCTGTGATCACCAGTGGATTTTGGGTGACTCCGACTACACATCTCAATCTTGAATTGTCTCTCCTGCTGGATCATCTTGTCTATATTCATCGTCTGCGGTCGGCGGATAATCGTTGGAACCGTGTCCTGATCTTCCGTCCGACTGTGGACTGGGAACCTGCGCGTGGCTGGTGGAATCGTGCCGTGTGTGAAGTCCTTGCCAACTATAACATCTATGATTTCGAGACCCAGGCTGCCAGCGGCTCCTTTCGCAGCTTGGCTTTCAGACGTTGGTCTGCCGCCGACACCTTACATATTCCCCTTACCTATAACTTAAAGAGCATACTCTGCGGCAGATTAGACCTCGAAGACCATGGACGTATGCTCTGGAAGGAATTTACCGAAGATCTGTCGGATGAAGCGCAGATTTCCTACGCTTCTATCCACCTGGTCTATTCTTATCTTATGCTGGCTAATGTTGAACTTGGTTACCGCTACCAACGCCGATTCGATGATCGCTTTGAAAAAGACCTCGAGGGGAAGAAAAGGCGCATCCGATCCAGGACTTATTTGAAATATGGTCCCGCATTGCGCATTTCGACGATTCCACCGTCGCCGGTAAACTTTGCACTGGAAGGTGAATTTCAATTGATTGAAGACAGTCAAAGACCAGCTCCCTATCGACTCGACACCGTCTATGCGATTTTATCTTATCGGTGGTAATTCAAGTGGTGTCAGCCGTCCTCGGCTGACAAATTCAAGTGGTGTCAGCCGTCC
>CAZCRQ010000075.1:0-11198 GCA_964501095.1 uncultured bacterium
TTCTCGAACAGCCTGCACAACAAGTAGTGCAGGGCACCCTTTTTAATAACCGTGAGAATATTCTCGAACAGCCTGCACAACAAGTAGTGCAGGGCACCCTTTTTAATAACCGTGAAAGTATTCTCAAACAGCCTGCACAACAAGTAATGCAGGGCACCCTTTTTAATAACCGTGAGAATATTCTCGAACAGCCCGGAATGCGGGAATCCAGGCAATTGTGTGTTTATGCAAACGCCATTCTCTTTCCCACACTGGAACGTGGGAAAGAGAATGGCATAAAAATTAAACAGCTACCAGAGAAGAATCAGCTACAATCCTTGGGATTTCTTGAACTCCTCGTACTGCTGGGTTTCCTTTTCCAGCTCTTCAAACACCTGGGTTGAGCGGAACTTGGTATACAACTGCTCCTGCTGTTTGAGTTTGTTCATCAATTGCTGGCTGGTGGCACCGACCGGATACTTCATTAAAACGAATGACCGGTACACTCCGTCTTCAGGAACGGTTTTGGCTTCCTCAACCTGCGCTCCACTCATGACCAACGAGACGACAGCTTTGGTCGCCTGGGTAAATTGATCGAGATACTGAGCATCTTCGCCCAAGCCTACCTCTTCTTGAAAGCGCTTGGAAAATCCCTGGAACCGTGTTTCAACCGTCTTGGCGATTGACATTCGCGCGGCATCGGATGCCTTATCACGGGCGAGCTGCAAGTCTCTCGACTCCGCTGAGCCAACTTCAAAAATGTAATTTGGATCGATAGGAGCATTGTCATACCAGTCAGGGATGTTACTGACGGTTTCCTTTGTCACACTCTTCTGACCCCCTCCGCCACAACCGATTATCAGCATCGCTACAAACGCCAATAATGCCATAATACTCAACGCTTTTCTCATGTTACCTCCATTTTAGGACTTCTCTCACTGGATTTTTATGTTTCAGTCTTTTTTACTTATATCATTCGTCAGAATTCGGATCATGCAGGAAAGCATTATAGTATGGTATAAGTCGAAGATGCAATAGATTTCAGAAATAAATTCCCAATTCTTTAGACCGGAGAAATTGAGTTGAAGCGTTAAACATTCCATAATCCCAAGAACTTGTTTTATAATGATAAGACAACGATTGAGACTATTTGTTTCGACCAGAATACATACCGACCAGATTACTTCGTTTCTCTCGGAGTTGGTCGAGACGTTTACTTCCTAATCACTGCAACTTTGCCCACCTCCGCAATCCCGTCATTATCGATGGCGACAACCAGATAGATTCCCGTAGCCGCCCAATCGCCGTCTTTGGTCTTGCCATCCCAACCATAAGCGGCTTCCGACTGATTTAAAGATCGCACCAACCTGCCGGAGGGAGTCAAAATACGTACTTTTCGCTCATTTTCCCCCCAAAAAACCAGACGCTGGGTCTGATCAGGACCGATAAAAAACGGATTTGGTTTTAAAACCAATTGCCCATGCTGGTTATCGCTGCTGAGAGTCAGATTGCGATACGGTGTGGAGAGAACCGAAATGCCGTCCTCCGTACCGATATACAGCTCCCCGGTTCGCGGATTCAAACATAAGGCACTGATATGTTCGCTTACCAAGGGACTGGGATACTGACCATTTTCCGGGGTGTAGCGATGAATCCATCTTTGTCGATCGGGATTATAAGCAAATACACCGAAATCAGTTCCCACCCAGATATTCCCTACAGGATCGATCTCGAGAGCCAACACCTGGCTACCCAAAGGCAGGCTTACTGGAATTAAGGTAGCATTATTATAAGGATAATATGTTTGATCTGTGTCAATAAAGTAGAGACTGTCCGGTCCGCCAAACCAGATTAAACCGCCAGCATATTTCATGTCATGCAATGTACTAAAACCCAGATTGTTGCTGTCTTTGGTGAAATAGTACACCACATCGTCGTCAGGATCCTCGGGAGTGCCGTGAGGATCTAATAGAATCAAGGGGCGGTTAGCTCCGGTGTAGCTTATGGGAGCGAGCCAGAGACGTCCCAAATTGTCACGTTCCACTAAGCTGATATAACGATTGTCTATTCCTTGACGGACGCCGTAATAGATCCAATCAACCGAGGGATCAGAGAACCAGGCGGCGGGAATATAAATCAGCGGTTCATCGTTTAAGTTCTCCGGATTGGTAATCCAGAGTCCTCCCTCCGGTTCTACGGTAAAGTCCCCGATCAATGGGTAATTTGGATCATCCTCGATTCCACCGACACGTGCGCCGGTGGAATCATGGGAGTTAAAATAATTATAGGCGCCGGTCTTTGGATCGATACGCAGGGCGCCTTTTCCATGAGTGCCGATCCAAAGCCATCCCTGGGCGTCAAAACCTATCCCCAAAATGCTGTTGAAAAAGGGATAATCGATAAAATTCAAAGGTGAATAACCGCTCCAAAGTCCATTTTCATACGAGTAGACCCCCCTCATTTGGATGCTCTGATTGAACATCAATCCGGCAGCGATCCAGACGGTTCCTGAAGGAGAGACATCTATTTGAAAGACGAAATTGCCTCCCGGAGTGTTTGGACTGAGCAACTCCAGTTCATCCCCGTTATAACGACCGATTCCCCCCGGCGATTCACTGCGTTGGGCATCGGTCTCCACGGTGCACCAAATTTGGCCAAACGCCACAGTCACGTCATTCACGGTCACTCCGAGGTCGAGGATCCTCTCCCAGGCAGTCTCTGAATTGCTTAATCGGGACAATCCATCCCAGTCGCCAATAATAATCCGACCATCTAAATCGGCTGATATTCCGAAGGGGACACAGAGATTGCCGACTCGTCGAAACGTGTCGTTTTCATAACGGTATACCGCTTTTCGTCGTAAACCGGCATATAGTCTTCCATCGATCTCTTCGAGGAAATTTATCCGGTTGGCGCTTTCGGTCAGGGTGTCGGGGAAAGCGTCACGAAAGGGAAAGAGAGTCCAGTTGGAAGGTTGAATCAAGTTGGCGTTTAACTCGCCGCGCGCTACGCCGCGAGTCGTGCCGATGAAGAGATAATCATCATTCAATCCAATGCTGATAACGCCGATTTCCCAATCACGGAAATGTTTGTAGCTCTCACGGACGATCCAGATATTCGGATCCTCGGTTGGCTCCATACGGGAGACTCCGATTTCAGTCGCGATGAAAGCAGCGTTGTCACCAAAGTCTATGTCGTTTATAGTGAAGATATCCGGATCGTTATAGAAATCACGGATACGTTGGATCACCCTGCCGGTGCGGGAATCGAGGCGATCCAGTCCGCCGTTGTTATAACCTACCCATAGGATGACACCGCCAGGTTCTGTTCGTACTACCGTAACGTAATTGGTGAATAATCCCTGATCCTTGTTCCAGACTTCCATCTGCCTGGTGGAAGGTTTCACACGCAGCAAGCCGCCTTCAGACGCTGCCCAGGCCGCATCCAAGGTCGTGGCGATACGGTTGGGTTTCCAACCTGGAGTGATGGTTTTCCAGGATTCCGCGTTTGCAAGCGTCACGAATAGAAGAACCACGAATGAACACGAATGAACACGAATTATTTTAAGTGAAGTCATTTGAAGAACCGCCTGAACACCAACCATTCTTAACATAAAATCATTTTGAACGAAGTGAAGAACACATCTGTATATCATTCTGGATTCTGTATAAATACACAGTTGCCTGGATTCCCACTTTCGTGGGAATGACACCTCGGGTGACTTCCCAACATTCTCAGACAGCCTGTTAAAGCAGGGAGGAACCTTTTAATATTTCTTCGTGTCCTTCGTGCCCTTCGTGGATCATACTTGTTTCTTCAACTCCCGATACAAATTCATCATCTCGACGACATTTTGTGCGGCGAGGAAGCCGCGGTTTCCCGCTTTTGTCCCGGCACGTTCGATCGCCTGCTCGATTGTCTCGGCGGTGACAATGCCATAAACTATAGGTATAGAGCCTTCCAAAGCGATTTGCGCCAATCCTTTTGCCACTTCGCTGGCGATATGCTCATAATGTGAAGTAGCCCCCCGGATCAAGGCACCGATCCCGATCACACCATCGACTTTCCCACTTTTCGCCAGGAGTCGAACCGTCGCCGGGATCTCGAAAGACCCGGGCACACGCACTACCGTGATATTTTCCTC
Organism: uncultured bacterium; assembly: GCA_964501095.1. GTDB lineage: Bacteria > Electryoneota > Electryoneia > Electryoneales > Electryoneaceae > CAZCRQ01. The sequence goes on from CAZCRQ010000075.1 coordinate 4,124, forward strand.
TTTCGCTCCGAGACGCTGCAAGCCATCCAAAGCCCCGGCAAGAAGCTGATCGGTGATGAAATGGTTGAATCGGCTGACCACGATGCCGATACGAAATCCTTCGGCATTTAGTTTTCCTTCAATATGGATTGGCATAGTAACTCCTTATTATTCCTTTTACCACGAATGGACACGAATGGACACGAATGAACAATAATGCCGTTAAACTGAATGTATCAAATGTCCCATTTTTTCTTTTTTTGTATGGATATAATTCAGATTGTGCAAATTAGGTTTCACTTCAAGTGGAACCCGCTCGACAACCTCGAGATCGTAACCCTTCAGCCCAACAATCTTTTTGGGATTGTTGGTCATCAATCTCATTTTGCGAATGCCAAGATCTTTTAAAATCTGGGCGCCGATGCCGTAATCGCGCAAGTCCGCTTTATAGCCGAGCAATTGATTCGCTTCGACAGTATCATGCCCGAGATCCTGCAGATGATAGGCTTTCAATTTCGCCGCCAGACCAATCCCTCGTCCCTCCTGGCGCATATAGAGGAAAACACCTTTTCCCGCCTCGTTGATCATTCTCAAGGCGCAATCGCGCTGCTCACCGCAATCGCAGCGCTGCGATCCGAATACATCACCGGTCAGGCATTCACTATGCACTCGCACCAGGATCGCTTCGTCTTTTTCCCACTCACCCTTCACCATCGCCAGATGTTCCTTATTCGAGCCGATCTCATGGTAATGGTACAGTTGGAACATGCCGAATTTTGTCGGCAGGGGAACGATAATTTTTCGCTCGATCAATTTTTCTTTGTGCTGACGATATTCAATAATGTCACGAACGGTAAACATTTTCAGCTTAAAACGCTCTGCTACTTCCTCAAGATGCGGCAGACGCGCCATGGTTCCATCCTCGTTCATGATCTCGCACAGCACCGCCATCGGCTGTAATCCCGCCATTCGCATCAGGTCGGTAGAGCCTTCAGTATGTCCAGCTCGACGCAGCACGCCGCCTTCCACCGCGATGATGGGATGCACATGCCCGGGACGGGCGAAATCCGACGGTTTTGCCTCAGGATCACACGCTTTCAACATTGTCAACGCCCGGTCAGCGGCGGAGATTCCCGTCGTCGTTCCCTCGAGGGCATCGATGGTAATCGTGAAACGAGTGCCGAGAAGCGCCGTATTCCGGCTCACCATCAAGTCCAAATCCAATTCTTCCGCTCGTTTTTCCGGCATTGTCAAGCAGATCATCCCGCGACCGAATTTTGCCATGAAGTTGATCGCTTCCGATGTCGCCTTTTGGGCAGCCATTACAAAATCACCCTCATTCTCTCGGTCTTCATCATCCATCAGGATGATCATCTTTCCCGCGCGTAGCTCCGCTAACGCTTCATTTATAGGAGATATCACTACTCCAGTCCTCCAGTTAAAACCACGAATGAATACTATTAAGCACCGAAAGCGCTATTACCTCAGAACAGGCTATCCGAGAATTGAAGAACACGCCGGCGGTGTCATTCTCGGACAGCCTGTTCCCAAGTCGTCTGAGAATTATCCTGTCAATCCTGTACATCCCTGTTATCCACAGTTGAAGCCTGTAGCCTGTAGCCTGTAGCCTAGTTAAAATTTAAACCCGGCATCCCTCAGTTTTTCCAATGTCAATCCGCCCGATTTTTTGTCTCCGTAAAGCATACGTTCCACATATTTTGCTAAAATATCCCACTCAGCATGAATTGTCTCCCCAGGTTTCAGAAGATTTAAAGTCGTGTGTGTCCAAGTATAGGGTATAATTTCCACTTCAAAAGTATCCTCCCTCGCTGTGGCGATGGTCAGGCTGACCCCATCCAGCGCTACCGAGCCTTTTTCGATGATATAGCGTTTGCCCTCCGGATGCTGCCGCAATATCAGCCGCCAGGAGCCAGCCAGAGATTGAATACGGGCAACCGACACTAGAGCATCAACATGCCCCTGCACAATATGCCCACCGAAACGAGAAGTTGCCAGCATAGCGCGTTCCAAGTTCACACGGTCGCCCCGCTTCCAGTTAACAAAGCGAGTCCGTTTTATTGTCTCCTGTACTGCTTCCACGGTGAAACTGCTGTGATCCCGCCCGACCACCGTCTGGCAGGCGCCGGAAATGCAAATGCTGTCGCCGAGCTGCAAATTGTCAAGAACGATCTTTGCCTCAACCACAAGCGTCATGCCATCTCCACGAGGATGGATAGCATGAATCGTCCCTACTTCTTCGATCAATCCAGTAAACATCGATCATTATCTCTATAAATGTAAATTCTTCGTGCTCTTCGTGTTCTTCGTGGATTGGATTTCTTCGTGCCCTTCGTGGATATTACTATAAGACACCCGTGAGACAATATGCAGGTCGCTGCCGATACGCCGCCAGTGAAGGTGATCAAGCCGAACCGCATCATGCACTTTTAACACACCCAAGTCCTGAATCGCATCGATTCCCTGCCCAAGTATAATCGGAGCGATCACCACTTCGACTTTATCGACCAGGTGTTGATCGAGAAATGCAGTCCAAATTTTGCTGCCCCCTTCGACCATCAGCGACATAATTCCCTGCTCCGCTATATACTCGAGCATCTCGTGCAGGCTGACACAGCCGTAATCATTTTTTTTGAGGATGACCGCACGAACATTGGGACGATCAGCCCAATCTGGCATTTTTCCATTATCTGGGGCGCCGAAAATCCAGGTTGGTGCAGTATCAGGCGTGTTCAACAGCTTGCACTCCGGCGGGAGGGAAAAGTTGGTATCTAGCACGATTCGCACCGGATTTCTCCCGGCGACGTGACGGACATCAAGCAGGGGATCATCGGCATGAACCGTGCCCGCACCGACCAGGACAGCATCATGGGTAGCGCGCATCAAGTGGGCATAGCGTCGCCCCGCTTTCCCGGTGATCCATTGGCTGTGACCGGTTTTACTCGCAATGCGACCATCGAGGGTCTGCGCAATTTTTAAAGTAACCCAGGTTTTCCCCGTCTCCGTTTTCTTTAAATAAGGATTGTTAAGTTCCCGTGCCTGATCCTCTAAAACGCCTACCTCTACTTGAATCCCGGCATCGCGTAGATGATTGAAACCCTTCCCGTTGACCTTGGGATTCGGATCTTGAATTGAGGCAACCAGGCGACGTATACCGGCTTGAATGATGCTAACGGTGCAGGGCGGAGTTTTGCCAAAGTGGCAGCAGGGTTCGAGGTTGACATAGAGTTCCGCTCCCTTGCCGTCGCTTCCGGCAGCCGCCAGGGCATTGATCTCGGCATGGGGTCCTCCAAAACGGCGATGGTATCCTTCTCCAATGATTTTGCCGTTCTTCACCACCACGGCGCCAACCATCGGATTTGGCGCCACCCAGACTTTACCTCGACGCGCCAGCAGCAACACCCGACGCATCATCTGTTCATCTATTTCGTTCTGGTGAGACATTATTTGATCGGAAGTGACTTCCAGGCAAAAGGAGCAATAAAAAAGCCCCGTGGATTACAGGATCCATCGGGGTGTTATGTTTTAGATTAAGAGAGACTAAATTGCTCAATATGCCGTTTTTCGACATACAATACCGATTGTCTTCTCTCATCCGGACTTTCACCGTCGGCATCGGGATTTCACCGATTCAGTCCCAGGGATTTACTCTATCGCAGCCATGTCATTCCCCGGGAGTCGCGGGCTTTCACCGCCGGTCTGGAATTGCACCATGCCCCGAAGACTTATTAAATATATCCATTCTGAAGAACTCATGCAAATAGCTGAGATCGTAGAGGGAGGTTGTTACCCTAAATTTCACTTCATAAGTACGATCTTCTGCGTCTGCACTTGTCCTTGATAGTGAACCTGGAAGAAATACATCCCGCTGACCAACTCCTGGTCTGTCGAGGCACTGGAAATAAGATACTGATGCCAGCCGGCGGAGTACTCCCGAACCGTTTCATACACCTGCCGCCCAAGGATATTATAGAGAACAAATCGCACTTCTCCCGGTTCCGGCAAAGTAAATGGGATGGCGGTGGCTGGATTGAACGGATTCGGAAAAGCGTGCTCCACGGCAAATCGAGTGGGAAGCGGAGCGGAGTCAATGTCCAGCAGGATCTCTGCAAAAGGCAGGTCACCATATTCAGAGGATTGACCGATCAAATGGATGGGAATTTTCCTGCCATCATTATCATATAGCGCCAATTCAATCGGATGTCCGGATTGGAATCCCGGAAGATCATAATCAGCCGCTTCTTCCCAGGCGATTATCGGAGTCAGGTTGTGATCATCGAGAATCGCCCCTTTTCCTGCCAGGATGTCGCCATCGTATAATTCAACCGTCATTGGGTAAAGTGTTTGGAGTCGCTCTGTCAGTCTGACAAGAACAGCATAAGGAAGTCCTGTTGGTTGGGGTGCGCCATCGACTGCGGGAATTTGACTGACTGGATCACCGGGACGGTTGGATTTTATCACTTCGGGATTGTATTGGAAGGTAACATTATTCCTGGCGATAACCATGTACCCATCCCCCGGCTGCATCGCTCCGATAGTGTTCAGATGAAATCCGGGGATCCATAAACCGCCAGCATCGTTTATGACGATCCAGATGTCTTCGGCGATATCAGCGAGGGCGATGTCAATAGGTACTGGTAGGGCAAAAGGATAGCCCAACCAATTCCAGGGACCGGTGCGAAGAGAATATTCTGTTGTAGGATCGAGACGCCTGCCTAAAACTGTCCACTGTGATTCTTCAGCGCAAAAAACACGATATGCCTGTGTAAGATCGATGTTACCAATGGTATTCAGGTTGATTGGCGGGGGAAGATAAAGTCGTCCGTCATTCTGGTAGACGATCCGTAAAGTTTCAATCCCGCCGAAAATCTGTTCGGCATTGAGAAATTCGGGCATCACATTGAGTGAGAGCAATTCGAAATAGCGTCCCTGTAAATTGACTGTGAGCGGGATGGTGTAACCAAAGCCAATCGCATTCGCGCAATTGAATACTTCAAGATGATAATAATCGGCGACATAAGCATAATAATCGCGCACTCTGACTCCCCGCGCCAGACCGGGAGTGTCATAAAATCCAGTCTCTGTAGGGGATGAGGGATCGTCGATATTGATTATTCTTAAACCACAGGCATCGTCAGCGATATAAGCATAGTTTCCTTGTACTTCCACTTGCACAGCCTGTCCAGGTGTATCGAAAAATCCAACTTCTGAAAGATTCCTCGGATCGCTGACATCGACAATAATCATTCCATCGTCGCTGTCCGCAATGTACGCCAGAGAACCCTGAAGGGCGACATCCACTGCATAATCAAGGGTTGCAAAAGATCCAATCTCGATTGGCAATGCGGGATCGCTGACGTCAACAATACGCAGACCATAGTCGTAATCCGCGATGTAGGCGAGATTGTCTTGTAAATCAAATCCATAAGCCAACCCGGGCATCTCATGCAATCCCACCAGACTCATTTCCGCCGGATTTTCAACATCGACGATCTTAAATCCCCCTTCACGGTCAGCCAGGTATGCCAGGTTGTCTCTGATTTGTATGTCCAGGGTCTGTCCGGGGGTGTCGAATGATCCTAACAACTCCGGTTGTTGTGGATCATGAACATCAATCACCTGGAATCCCTGGTAGGTGTCTGCCACGTAAGCGAGGGTGTTCACGATCGCAACGGCACAAGCGAAACTGGGAGTATCATACGCTCCCAGTTCATAGGGATGAGTAGTATCGGAGATATCGACGATGCGCAGACCGCTCGCCTGGTTCGCTATAAAGGCTCGATCCGTATCCAGAGTAAGCCCAACTGACCAGCCCTCTGATTGAAACGAACCTACTTCTTCCGGAGCTTCGGGATCGTCGATGGAAAAAATCGCAATTCCATTAGCTCCATCGGCGATAAAGGAGAAATCGGCGCTGACCGATATGTCATAAGCCTGACCAAAGGTATCGTGAAAACCGACTTCATACGGATTCACAGGATCGCTGACATCCACGATACGCAATCCGCAGTTATGATCGGCGATGTAGACGAGTGAATCGCGTAATACCAGTCCGTTTGCCCATCCCGGGGTGTCATAAGCTCCGATTTCTACCGGTTGAGCGGGATTTTGAATGTCGATGATGCGTAATCCCAAACGCTGGTCGGCGATATAAGCATATCGATCATCCAGGGCGATGCCGATCGCATTCCCGGGAGTGTCACAAAAACCGACTTCAAAAGGATTAGCAGCATCACTGACATCGATGATGCACAGCCCTTCCCGATAATCAGCTACATAGACATAATGATTTCGGACTTTAATCGCAGAAGAGTAGCCTTCGGTGATAAAGAATCCTGCCTCCTGAGGGTGTGCGGGATCGGTGACATCGATAATGCGCACCCCGCCATCATAGTCAGCGACGTAGGCAAAATTGTCATTTACTACGACATCGTACGCGAAACCGGGCGTATCCAACCAACCGATTTCCCTTGGCGACTGCGGATCGCTGACATCGATAATGATCAATCCGCAGCCATAATCGGCGATATAAGCATTATTATCATGCAGCGTTATCCCCCGGGCATGACCGTGGGTGTAAAGGTAGCTGATTTCATTTGGATGAGTGGGGTCGGAGATATCGAGGATGCGAAGACCGGTCGCACGTGAGGCAACGTAGGCATGTTCATTCAGGATTGCTATATCGTAAGCAGTGTCCCAAAATTCATAAATTTTCCCCACCATGGTGACGTTCAGGCTGTCCTGAGCAGTTACAGTTCCAAGTATAAAGACAAAAAGCGCCAGAGTCACACAGATGATCCGTACCATCTGTTTCTCCTGCAGCGGTAATGATTTACTGGTTAAAAGTGGATGCCTTTATTGGTAAATAATCCCTTTGGTTGATGCCTGGCAGTTATACGCAAAATCCTCATTTTCCGAAAGGTAACAGGCATTTTACGGCTCAGAGTTGATGTGAGTCAACGACGAAAAGAAAATAGAGAGATTCATTGATTTTAGATGGTCTCATATTGATGAAAGACGAAAGGGTGGCGTAGGCGTCCCCGCCTGCGAAAATGAGGGGTGGCGTAGGCGTCCCCGC
>CAZCRQ010000076.1:0-11191 GCA_964501095.1 uncultured bacterium
ATCAGAGAGTCAAAGCAGCACCCAATTTCTTCCATCATATAAAAATACAAGCATTAGCATCTTAACAAATTATTAAATCCACGAATGTAAGCGATATTCTTTAAGCAACCGGTTAAAGATCTTAATTTATGGAGATTGGATTTTGTATTACACTAACGGGCTCTCTGGTTTTGAGTTCACGCTTCCGCATGTCTTTAGAAAGCAACCTAAAGGTTGAATTCCTAAATGACTAACTCCAAACTGACTCTAAACTGGTAGAGACGAAGGAATAATGATGAAACCTTATTTTCGTCTCCTACGACCTCAACAATGGTCGAAAAATCTGCTTGTTTTTGCGGCGTTACTCTTCGCCCAGCGATATTTTTATATTGAAGATTGGGTGTGTTCTGTCTCTATTTTTATCGCTTTTTCATTAGTTGCCAGCGGCAATTACATCATCAATGATCTCCTCGATGTCCAATTAGACCGTCTCCATCCACGAAAGAGTAAACGTCCCATCGCGGCGGGTGAGATTGGATTTGGTTCCGCTATAAGCCTTGCCGTTTGTCTCTTTATCGTTGGATTACTGATTGGTTGGTCTTTGAACCTTTTAACATTTGCAATTCTTCTCGGGTATGTAATCATTATGTTGCTTTATAGCATTCGATTAAAGCAGGTGATGCTGCTGGATGTATTTATCATCGCCCTGGGTTTGACTTCTCGGGCGATTATTGGGGGGACGGCAATTGAAGTCTCCATCTCGAGCTGGTTGCAGGTTTGTACATTTTTTGTGGCATTGATGTTCGCCATGGCTAAACGTCGCCAGGAATTGTCGCGGGTTGGAGAAGAATTGGAAAAAGGAAGAAAAAGTCTGCGCGGGGCACCTCCTTTGCTGGTCTGGGATTTATGGATTATCATGGTCTCTGCAATTACTATTCTCTCTTACACTTTATATACAACCGATGCCAAGACAATTGAGCATGTCGGATCGAATGGATTGCTTTACTCGGTGCCCTTTGTCGTCTTTGCAATCCTGCGCTACCAGGTGGCGGTTTATGTGAATGACAAGGGTGAGGATCCTACCGAAACTCTACTACGTGATCGTTGGATTCTGCTCTCGGTACTGGGTTGGATTCTAACGGTGATAATTGTTTTGACACATATTCTTGATCCTTACCGATGAATAATAACATTAAAACGTTGGAATCACTCTTTTCTCAGCTTGAGCGACTTGAGGGCTGGGGACGTTCAAAATCTTCAATCAGCCGAGTTTTTTATCCGGATCTGGAAGAGAGTATCCAGCAATTACTTCAAGACCAGAATAAAGATATTTTTCTCGCCCGTGGAAAAGGACGAAGCTACGGTGACGCCTCCCTCAATCATAAGCACAACTCCATCTCGTTCAAAGATCTGAACCGCGCGGTGCACTTTAACCGCAAAACTGGAGTTTTCACCTGTGAAGCCGGTATGACTCTAAAAGAGATTATCGATTGCGCTTTGCCATCTGGTTGGTTTCTGCCTGTAACACCTGGAACTCAACATCCCACCTTGGGGGGGTGTTTTGCCTGCAATGTACATGGAAAAAATCACCATCGCGCAGGATCCATCTCGAATCATGTACATTGGATCGAACTGATCACCGCTTCCGGGGAAGTGAAACGATGCAGCCATGAAAGAAATGCTGATCTATTTCACGCCACCGCCGGCGGACTTGGTTTGACCGGAATTATTACCCACCTCAGCCTCCAACTGGTAAAGATTCCCTCAGCATATATTGCCGCTGAAACAATTCTCTGCCCAAACCTCTCCTCGCTGATGAACACTCTGGCGGCAAAAGATGCGCTTTATCCTTATTCGGTCGCCTGGCTCGATGGTACGGCAATGGGCGATGCGCTGGGACGCGGGGAGGTGATCTTGGGACGTCACGCCGAGATCGATCAATTACCGGAAATACTTCAAGCGTATCCTTACCGTGTCAGATATAAACCTGTTCACACTGTTCCCTTTATTTTGCCGATCTCATTGGTCAACCCTTGGACAATTCTTATGTTTAATAAACTTCACTATGAAAAATCCAAATTTATTAAAGAATCCTCAATCCAGCAGTACAACACCTACTTCTATCCTCTCGATGTTGTAGATAAATGGAATCGAATTTATGGACCTAGGGGATTCATCCAATATCAATTTGTCGTGCCGTTTGAAGGAGGACGTCAGGCGTTAACAAAGGCTCTAAAAATATGTCAACGTTTCAACCTGCCGCCTTCACTTGCTGTACTAAAACGATTTGGCGAGGGCAATCCGCTGCTCTCTTTTCCCCGACCGGGCTGGACTCTGGCGCTGGACATTCCAAATGTGAACGGATTATCCAAACTGGTGCGAGAACTGGATTCCATCATTCTCGATCATCGGGGACGAATCTACCTCGGGAAGGATTCCTCTCTGACTCCCTCTTCGTTTCGCAAAATGTACCCGGAGTTCGGTGAATGGATGAAAATCAAGCAGAAAGTCGATCCCCATTGGCGGTTTCAGTCCGATCTTTCGCGTCGACTGCAATTTAAGGAGGGTTAATCAACGATGAATTGGTTGATACTTGGGGCAACTTCGGGGATCGCGATTCCTCTGGCGCGTGAATTGGCTTCACGTAAACATCGTCTCTTCCTGGCGGCTCGTGATCAGAAACGACTTGATTTGCTGGCGACCGATCTGAAAACACGATACGATATAGAGGTTAAAACCAGTATTCTTGACGCTTTAGATTTTGATTCACATAATAAATTTATCGAAAAGGTGGAATCGACCTTCGGACATATTTATGGTGTTATATGGGCGATCGGGATCATAGGCGACCAGAAAGAAGCGGAGACGGATTTTTCTCTAGCGCACGAAATTATCCAAGCTAATTATACTTCCGCCGTCTCGCTCCTCTCGCGTCTCGCCGAACAGATGCAGGCAAGACGTAAAGGGCATATTGTCGGGCTCAGTAGCGTCGCCGGTGATCGCGGCAGAGTGAAAAATTATATTTACGGTTCAGCAAAAGCCGGACTTTCAGCCTTCCTTCAGGGGCTGCGTCAACGCCTGGCGCCTTATGGGATTCACGTACTTACAGTAAAACCGGGATTTGTCGACACCAGGATGACTCGTGGACAGGAAGGCATGTTTCTAATTGCCAAGCCGGAGGATGTCGCGCGTGAAATTGCATTGGCAATCGACCGGAAAATAGAAGTGTTGTATACGCCCTGGTTCTGGAGGTTTATTATGTTGATATTGCGCCATATATCGGAAAAAATATTCAAACATTTGCGATTGTAGGATGCAAAAAATGAAATACACTAAATCAGGTGTTACCCTCGGTGTCGGAAAAGAAACCCAACTGCCGTTTCTTAAAACCTGGACGGCGCGTATCTTCGCCACTGGATTCGGAACCGGTTATATCCCGAAAGGGCAGGGTTCACTTGCCAGCGCAGTTGCTTTGGTACTTTGGATTATCCTGGTTCCAAAATCGCTGAAAGCGGAAATCCTGACTGCGGTCGGCATCAATCTCCTCAGCCTCCCGCTCTCTGAGTGGGGGGAAAAAATGTGGGGGCATGATCCAGGACGAGTCACTATAGATGAATTCGCCGGTCAGTCCATAGCCCTGATCGGTCTGCCCTCGCGTTCAATTTTCTGGCTCCTCCTCGCATTCTTTCTTTTTAGATTTTTCGATGTCTTTAAACCGAAGTTTGTCCGTAAATATATCGAAACGCTCCCAGGAGGATGGGGAATTACCTTGGATGATACCGTCGCCGGCTTACTCGCCAGGATGGTAATTGAAATCTTGAGATGGTTTTATTCTCTTGGCTCTAGAGACGCAAAAAGTTAGTGCGGTTAATCGAGGATGATTGATCGCACTTAACATACTTGGAAGTTGTTTTCGAGAAATTGGATAAGATAATCCTCTCGTCAGTTTCGACAACCTCGAAGAACTCACAAATTAAAATTCGCCATTAAAATTAGCCATCAAACTTTGCCATTAAAATTCGCCATCACGACGTCTCTTCAGCTTTGGATACTTGTTCTTGTTGATTCGCAAAAACGATGGCAACGAGGTATCATCAAACTGTAGAGAATTCTCATCCAGACCTTCCGGTCGATAATCCACCACCGGCTGATCATTAGTCATATCCACCGGACGAAACTCCCTGACTTTGTCGCCATTTTTTGAACCATCACCATTTGATCCGCCATTTCCACTGTTCAACGCGTCATTCCCGGGGGATTTGACGGTCTGACGCAAGGTAGAAGCGAATACGGTATGTTCCGCAGAAGACCGTTTACCGCCATTTCCACTATCCTTGGAAGCGAAACCAGTAGCGATGACAGTGACGCTGATCTCCTCACCCATGCTGTCATCTTTCACGATACCGAAATAGACATCAGCCTCCGCGCCGGCTTGATTGGAAACCTCGTTCACCGCTGCCTGCACCTCTTTCATACCCAGGTTTTCATTGCCGGTGATGTTGATAAGGATGCTCTTGGCGCCTTCGATGGTCAGGTTTCCCAGCAGGGGACTGTTGATGGCGGCGCGGGCAGCTTCCACTGAGCGATCCTTGCCACTCTTCACTCCCACACCCATAATGGCATGTCCAGAATTGCTCATCACCGCCTTAGCGTCAGCAAAATCAAGATTTACATATCCGCGGGTACTGATAATATCAGAAACACCTTTGGTCGCCTGAAAGAGCACTTCATCCGCCTTACGAAAGGCAGCTTTGAAGGATGTGTCATCTTCGATGATATTGAGCAGTTGGTCATTCGGGATGACAATCAAAGTATCCACAGCTTCTTTCATTTGTTCGATGCCTTCAAGCGCACGTTTCATTCGTTTGGGACCTTCAAAGGAGAAGGGTTTGGAAACGATGCCAACAGTGAGCACACCTCGTTCACGGGCGAGTGCGGCGATGAATGGGGCGGCTCCGGTTCCGGTACCGCCGCCCATACCTACGGTGACGAACAACATGTCAGTATCTACAACTAATTCTCCAAGTAGTTGCCTACTTTCTTCGGCAGATGCTCGTCCAATTATCGGATCGCCACCAGCGCCTAATCCTTTTGTCAGATCCTTACCGATCTGTAACTTATGTTTAGCCAGAGAAGCATCCAATGCTTGCATATCCGTATTCACGGCAATGAACTCCACACCGCGCAGTTTCCCCTCGATCATGTTGTCGACAGCATTGGATCCCGCTCCCCCAACTCCGACCACTTTGATCCTCGCCTTCTGTTCCTCCTCCAAACTGAAGCGAAGATTCTTATCCTTTTGATCCGCCATGAGCTGCTCCTCTCCTCTCGAATGGGTGTTTTTCTTCCCTTGTATCTCCATTTCTGTCTCGACACCCGGTTCTTTATTATGTGCAATTTTGTTTACGCTGTAGTTTTCATAAAAGAAAAACTCAGATTCAAAATCTTGAAACATTTCAGTGATTCTCTTATCCCTCTCGACCGCCTCGATGGCAGGAGACAGAATGAGCGATCCTGCATAATGGTCTAAAAGAAATCCTCGAACCATCCTCTCATCCTCCCGAAAATTTTCTGAAAAATTGTGGAGTCATCACCCCTCAGGGGACCAGGCAAATCACCTCTCGAGATACCGTAGAGGGCTAAACCGATAGCGGTGGCAAAGGTTGGATTTCGCGCCGATTCCATTAGACCACCCAACCCTGTGGGATACCCGACTTTTATGGGGAGATCGAAAATATCCTCCGCCAGTTCGGCGACTCCATCCATGCGTGCCATCCCTCCAGTCAGCACCAATCCGCCACGCAAGGCATCCCACATACGGGCGGACTCAATTTGTTTGGCAGCGTTGGCAAAAATCTCCGCCATTCGTGTCTGAATGATCTCGGTCAGCAGGGTGCGTGAAATCTCACGTTTCGTGCGTCCACCAAGACCGGTCAACACGATTTTCTCATCCCCATCAAGAAGGGGCAGAAAACAATGCCCGTGCAGTAATTTTAACTGTTCGGCTTCCTCGAAGGGGATTCTTAAAACGATTCCGATATCCTTTGTCACCATCTCACCGCCGACGCCGATGACGGAAGTGAAACGTATTCCGCCCTCGTGAAAAATCATCAGATCGGTGGTACCGCCGCCGAGGTCTAACAATCCGACGCCCAATTCCTTCTCGGCATTCGTCAGCACAGCATAACTGGACGCCAGGGGCTCCAAGACCAGGTCGCGCACACTGATTCCCGCTTGTTTGACGCAGCGGTAGATATTCTGGGCGCTGGTGACGGCGCCGGTGATGATGTGTACCTCCGCTTCCAGCCTTACTCCCATCATGCCAATGGGATTTTTCACACCTTTCTGACCATCGACGGCAAAATCCTGGGGCAGGATATGCAGCACTTCACGATCCATCGGCAGGTTGATGGCTTTCGCGGCTTCGATAACCCGATCGACATCATTTTTTGTCACAACGCCGGTACGGTCGCGGGAGGAGGATCGGGCGATGGCGATGATACCGGAACTGTTGATCGAACGGATATGGTCACCGGCGATTCCGGCATAAACAGAGTTTACCTGCACTCCCGCCATTCGTTCAGCTTCCTCGACACTACGTTCAATAGATTCTATCGTCTTCTCGATATCGATGACGACGCCTCGTTTCATTCCTTCCGACGGTCCACTACCGATACCGACGACATTCCCCTTTCCCGAGTCATCGACTTCCGCAATGATAGTCGCGGTTTTAGTGGAACCCAAGTCCAATCCAACAAACAAATCCTGTGAAGCCATAATTACTCCTTTATACTCCATTCCGCGGGCTTATAATCAGGAATTCTGGAAATTCCAGATTGATTTTTTTCGCCTGATAGGATTCAATCTCACGTAGAGAGAGGAAGGCATCGAGCGCCGCTGTCTGAGTGTTGATTGAATGCGAACCAGGATGCAGATAACAATTGCGCAATCCCTCGATTCGTGTCACTCGGTCTCCGGAAACGACCAATTCGATCATCCAAGCATCGACCCGCGGCAGGCGTTTGGCACACTGAATCCATTCCAAGGCTTGAAAAACGCCAAGATTGTGAATCGTATCTCCTGGATTTACAGCCAGTTCCACACCCGAGATAAGTGGAACGTCGATAGTCCAGCCGGGGATCGGATCGGAAAGCACAATGCCATCCTGGTCGATTCCGGTTATTTTCTCTGCGATTATTATCGAAGCTACTTCACGTCGGTCTTTAATCTTGACAACTAGCGTATGTGGGTATCGTTTCTCCAGCAAGGCATCTCCGACACGTGGATGACTCTCCAAAGCCTTTTCAATCGCTGGCAGATTCAGCTCAAACAAGGACAACGTGTCGATTGAACCAATAAGCATCCTAAATGTATCCGAATGAATACTATATCCTCCGAGAATACGCACATTTTTAGCGGGAAAATAGCGACGAAGTAAAAGTTGATAGTGAAATCCGAGAAACGTTTTTTCTTTTATGGAATCAGTATATTTCTTTTCAATATCGGCTGTACTTGTCACTTCTTGCTGTTCGGGCAAAGTAGATTCTTTGACATCAGCCTGATCTGTTACTGATCGTACAGTTTCACCTGCACCTTTCGTCGGCTGCGCTTCCTTCTCCATTATTTCTTGTCTCTTCACCATGATGAAATAGGCGGTGGCGAGAACCATTCCCAAGAGAATCCATCGTCCAACCGGTGCCTTCTTCCTCCTCTGCTGATATTGCGAAGAAATACCGTCTTTAATTTTGGGAGGTTTGGATTTCACCGAACGATAGCTGTGAATACGTCGATATTTATTTGATTTCCCCATCTTTCCAACCGATGAGTTTCACTTCCAATTCAAGTATAACACCGAATCTTTCAAATACAGTTTTTTTAATTGTTCTAATAAGTGCGAGAACATCCTCGGCTTTCGCTTGTCCACGGTTAATGATAAAGCCTGCATGTTTTTCGCTGATTTGCGCATCTCCGTATCGCAATCCTTTCAATCCCGCCTCCTCGATCAACGCGGCGGCGAAATAGCCAGGGGGACGTTTAAAAACACTGCCGCATGAAGGATACTCCAGTGGCTGTTTTTGCTTTCTTATTTTCAATACATCTTCCATGCGCTGGTGCAGAATTTTTATATCATCTTGTTTAAACTGAAATTTTGCGGAGGTAATAACCATATTTTGTAACTGTGGAGCTTTACGATAAGCAAAGTCTATTTCCTCACGCGACAACTGTATTGGGATTCCCTGCCTAGTAAAACCGTAGACATTTATAACCGTCGCTTCTATTTCTTGTCCAAAGGCGCCAGCGTTCATTCTCAGGGCGCCGCCGACCGTACCTGGAATACCCGCCAACAATTCCATACCGCCCAGTCCATTATTGACTGATTCATTGACTAAATTGTTTAATGACTCACCGGCTCGGACGGTAACGGTCGTATCTTGAAATTTATAACCTATTAGATTTTCTCCAATATAAATTGTGATCCCTCGCCAGCCATGATTGGAAATCAGTACATTGCTACCATTTCCAAGAATAAAGACATTTATTATTTGCTGTGGAATTGTTTTAAGAACAATTCCAACTGCTTCCTCAGTTTTGGGGGCAATCCAAAGAGCTGTTGTCCCACCGATCCGATATGAGGTGTAGGGCGCCAGGATAACATTCTCGGCAATTTCAACATTCTTAATTTTGCGCAATTGCTGGATAAGTTGGGCAAAATCATTCACAAGGATTTCCTCTTTTCTAGAAGTGCCAACAATTCATCGGAAGTTTTATATATATCCCCCGCGCCTAGGGTAATGACAATATCACCGGGTTTTGTCAATTCCAGTATTTTAGGGGCAAGATCTTGGCGACATGTTACCGCATAAACCGACTTGTGCCCGAATGTCCGGGCTTGATTGGCAATCAGTTCCGCAGTCACTCCCTCAATGGGCTTCTCCCGCGCGGGATAGATGGGGGAGATGAAAACAACATCCGCGGCAAGCAATTCTTGGGCAAATTCACGAAAAAACGCCTGTGCGCGGGAGAAGAGATGGGGTTGAAAAACGGCGATGATACGTCCCTCGAAAGCAGCCCGCGCCGCATTCAGGGTCACACCCACTTCGGTCGGGTGATGCGCATAATCGTCATAGATCTCGATTCCCTGCGCTTCACCCCGTTTTTCAAAGCGCCGTTTGACGCCTTTGAAACTTCCCAACGCCTGCTGCATAAGCTCGAAGGGAATCTCCAATTCACGGGAAATGGCGATAGCGCCAAGAGCATTACGCAGGTTGTGAACACCGAGTAAAGGGAGGCTTAACTGCCCGATCTTTTTCCCCTCGATGAAAATCCGACTGCAATTGGCTTTTCCTTGAGCGAGATTCTCACCGCGAATGTCCGCCTGAGGAGATAAACCATAAGTGACAATTGGCCTTCTTATTTCGGAAATAATGTCTAACAGATTAGGCTCATCAATGCATAAAGCGATTATACCATAAAAGGGAACGGAATTGGCAAAATAAATAAACGCTTCACGTAGATTTTCGTAGGTTTCGTAAGTATCAAGATGTTCGGCTTCGAGGTTGGTGATCACGGCTAGAGTCGGAGTCAGTTTGAGGAAGCTGCGATCGAATTCATCGGCTTCGGCTACCAACAGCTCACTTTTGCCAAGACGGGCGTTGGTACCCAGACCGCGCATTACACCACCAACGACGACAGTGGGATCGAGCCCGGCAAGGGTCAGGATTTCCCCGATCATTGAAGTCGTTGTTGTTTTACCATGTGTACCTGCGATGGCAATTCCTGTTTTCAAACGCATCACTTCAGCCAGCATCTCCGCTCGACGGATCACGGGGATGCCGCGTTTTTCCGCTTCAACGATTTCCGGATTATCCAGCTGAACAGCGCTGCTGAAAACCACGACATCAGCGTCACCAACCTGATCCGATTGGTGCCCGAGGAAAATCTGGCAGCCCAGCGATTCGAGATGATCGGTGATGGAGGAACGGAGAAGATCGCTTCCCGAGACCTCGAATCCTTGCGCGATCAACAATTCAGCGATGCCGGACATTCCGATCCCGCCGATTCCGACAAAGTGAAGATGCTTCATTTTCCGACGCAGGTGGGTCATGTCATTCTCCCCGGTATATATTTGGTTCTTTCCAATTCAGTATAACGTGAAACATTCAGGACGATTCCAACCATGACCAGTGTGATTATAAGTGAAGTTCCTCCGGCGCTGATGAACGGCAACGTCAGTCCAGTAGTCGGTACGAGTTTCAAGGTTACCATAATATGGACAAAAGCGTTAAGTCCGATGGAAGTTGTCATGCCAGCAGCCAGAAGACTTCCAAAGAGATGCGGACAGCGTAGGGCAATTCGATACCCGCGATACAACACAACCATGAACAACAAGAGAACCAGTATAGCGCCAAGGAATCCGCCTTCTTCTCCGATGATGCTGTAGATAAAATCGGTGTGGCAATCAGCGAGGAATCGTAGTTTTTGCAAGCTATTCCCAATCCCTTTACCAATAAAACCTCCGCGTCCCAAAGCGATGATGGACTGTTTTATCTGCGTGAATCCCGTAGACATCTCCAGATCAGTCGAATAAAACTCGATGAGGCGTTTTATCCTGTAAGGTTTAAGGAGTAGCGCCCCCACACCGCTTACAATGACTGGCAAAATGATCGACGCCAAGTGAACCAGTTTTGCTCCGCCAAGAAACACCATGAATAATGTGATAGCGATGATAAGTGCAGCGGTGGAGTAGTCAGGTTCAAAAAGAATCAAAGTCGAGAGTACTCCGGCAATAAATAATGGTATCAGAATCCCGCTACCAAATGTTTCCATCCGATCATTCCGCTTGTATATCCAACTTGATAACACTAGAATCAGCGAAAACTTGGCAAGCTCTGATGGTTGAAAGCTAAATGCTCCAATTTTTAAAAAACGAAAAATTTTGTCACCACCCGCAGCGAGTTGTTTCAGAAATAGAATCAATAATAAGACAAACGATACTGCCAGAGCCGCCCATGCCAGATACTTCCAGATAGTGAACCTTACCCTAGATGCTATAATGAAGAAAAACAATCCAATTATCAGGAAGATCACCTGCCGTCTGACCATCGCACGGGGGTCGCCATAATGACGTAGGGAGGGCTCGCCGCTGGAGGTGTATACGGCGACCAAACCGATGACAGCAAGTGCGATGACAGTCCAGAAGAGAATCGGATCG
>CAZCRQ010000077.1:0-11187 GCA_964501095.1 uncultured bacterium
GGCCCATAGCGGGTCTCTGATATCATCCATTCCCCAGAGAGGCGCTCTCGGAAGTCGATGGCTTGCACCGGGCAGAATCGGACGCACACGCCGCAACCTTCGCAGGAGACCGGGTCAATAGAGAACTTCAATTCACCCGTGGACTTTCCATTCATCTTCACCGCCTCAAACCGGCAATGCTTTAGGCAGCTCCCGCAACCTGTGCAGTCATCCTGCCGGATGACCGCCTCATGCCCGCTGTGAAACTCATGACATTCCTTGACTCGTGGTGAAAGAACAAGATGCAAATCCGCCGCGTCAACATCGCAATCGGCAATGACCGGCCGGTTGGCTAGCACAGCAAATGACGCCGCCACGCTAGACTTGCCGGTTCCGCCCTTGCCGCTGATGATAACAAGCTCCTTCATTTGTGTTTCCCGATCGAAATTACAATACTATTCATGCGGTTTGCCGGCATGATGTTTCTATTACTTCTTCTCCGGCGCACCTTCCCGGCATCATCTTGTACGGCATAATACAGCCGCCGAGTCAACCGAATATAATTCGTAAGGTCAGGTTAAGCGTTCCACCGACCACGAGAGCTGTCGCGACCATTATGGCTGTAGTTATAAGCATCCGGGTCACGCCTAGCTCTCTTAATATGATTGTGAATGTGGCCACGCAGGGGAAGTAGACGGCCAACACCACGCAAGCCACAATAGTCTGCCTGAAAGACAAATGCAGCGGAGCGAGCATGCCGACAGCTACATCCTTGCGGAAGAATCCGATGAGGAGTCCACCGACTGATTCCTTCGGTAGTCCCATGAGCCCGGTAACCACTGGCGCAGCCAATCTACCGATGAAATCAATCACTCCAACTGAATAAAGGAGATTGGCCAGGAGCACACCCCCGAGGACAAATGGCAAGGCTTCGCGGAGGAACCATACAAGGCGCATCCATACCTTCTTTGCCAATGATCTAAAATGGGGCATCCGGTAGGGAGGCACATCGATCAGAATCTCGGGACTCTCTCCCTTAAGAAATCTATTTAGAACCACTCCGAGCACAAACCATATCATGAAAAGTGTGCCGAAGATTATCGCAATAGCCAATGAGCCATTCTGGCCAGCCAAACCGATGATCATGGCAATCTGTGCCATGCACGGAACGGCAATGGTTGTCAGCGTGATACATATGAAACGCTCCCGATCGCTCTCCATGATTCGGCTCGACAGGGCACCCGGGACATTGCATCCCAGTCCGAGCAGCATCGGCACTACTCCCATACCATGAAGGCCGACGTTATGCATGAGGCGGTCAGCCAGCACGGCCAGCCGCGGGAGATAGCCGGAATCCTCAAGAACCGAGAGCACCAAATAGAAAGCGAATATATATGGAAGAACAACTGCAAAGGGCACAAAAAGCCCCGTGGTGAGTAAGCCGAACGATTCACCGTAGTCTATTCTTCCGTCCATTATTGTTCCTATGAGCAGGTGGTGCAGCCAGCCGCCACCTCCTAGGAACGCCGATAACTTTAGCATCAGGGGGCTCCAAACCCTGTTGAAGCATGGTTCTAAAATGGTGTTGATCAATCCCTCACCCGTATAACGTATCACTGCGAACGATAACAACAATACCAAAATGGCGATGACCGCACCCGAAAAAGGTCTCAGAGAGGCGTCTCCCAATCGCTCTCCCAAAGTGTGGTGTCGATGAGATAGTCGTTGAACCGTTCCCAGTATTACACCAACCTCATCCCACTTGCGAAGATCATCGAAGTCATATGCCGATATCGCAGCTTGGCAGATTCTTGCCGCCAAGGTTTTTGTTCCCTCTCCTGTTGTGCCCACGACCGGCACGCACGGGACGCCGAGTAAATCCTCAAGTGCTGGCGCGTCGATTTTCACGCCAGTATGCTTAGCTTCGTCCCAGAAGTTCAACGCTACCAGCATGGGCTTACGCAACTTGATTAGTTGCAAGGTCAAGCCAAGGTTACGTTCCAGGTTGGTCGAATCCACAACATTGAGAATGAAGTCATCGGGTGTCAACTTCTCAAGCTCTGTGGCTGCCACCTCCTCTGCTTTGCAGGTGGGCTTCAATGAGTATATTCCGGGGAAGTCCACCACCTCGATCCGCTGAGTAGCAGTGTGCATTGTGCCGCGGGTGATTTCTACTGTTGTACCCGGATAATTGGAGACAATCACATGGGCTCCAGTTAGTCGGTTGAAAAGGGCACTTTTGCCAACATTAGGATTGCCAACCATCACTAATCTCATGTAGCATTTTCTCCGTGATAAACCTTCACATAGACTTTTCGGGCCATCCCAAAGCCCAATGCGATGCGGTTCTTGCCAACTTTCACCACCACCGGTCCTCCCAATGGCTGCCCGGAGACCTTTTCCAGGACAATTCCAGGCCTGATACCCATGGCATCCAGCCTTCCCGTTGCTCCAATGCCACTATGGATAGCAACAACGACTGCTCTTTGCCCAAGTTCCAGGTTTGCCAAATCTACTGTCGATTCTTTCATTTGTGCTCACTGGTCAATACAACAATTGTTAAGACTCCTCCGGCGACAAGTATTAACTCCATAACTATTTCACCTATCCCCAGACGTTGCCGCCGTTCTGGAATGAGGTCAGCTAATGCAATATATATGAAACTTGCAGAAGATACGCACAAAACATACGGTACTAAAGTGCGAAACAGGGACAAGGCAAAATATCCACCCACAGCGCCTACCAGTGTCGTCGTGCTCGATAGCATATTGTATAAGTAAGCTTTGCCGCGCCCGTATCCGCTGTTCAATAAAATTCCAAAGTCCCCGACCTCCTGTGGTATTTCATGGGCAATCACGGCAAGACCAGCCATCACGCCGACGGGACCGGCGGTGAGAAAAGCGGAAGCAATGACCACACCGTCCAGAAAATTGTGGAAAGCATCACCGATCAAGATCAGCATGCCGCTGGTAGAGTGAACCGGACAATTCTGTTCATGACAATGACGATACACAAGCAGACTTTCCAGTAGAAAAAAAACGATAATGCCCGTAAGCAATGTGCTCATCACCGTATGGCGCGAAAGATCCGCCAAAGCACATGGGATCATGCTAAGCAAACTGGCACCCAGCAATGTTCCAATGGCATAGCTGATCAGATGGGGAACAAATCGCCTAATCCAGTTCTCCTTTAGCAGGAGAATGAGAGCGGCAACACTAACCGCGCCGACACTCCCCAGAATGGCGTAGATAAGCACATAAATGAATGTCATGATTGGATCCTCTTCACTATAAAAAATCTCTGTCCGCCGGTGACGATCGTATCCACCTTACCGTCGGCGATCAGCATATCGAGATGTTTGACCGCTTCCATCACCTGCATACCAAGATCGCTCGCCACATCTGCGGAGGTGCAGGGACGGCGGCTGAGCAATGCCAGGATGTCCACATCTCTGGCTTGGGCGAAGGCTGAGACGTGCGCGCCGTCCTGTTCGTTTTCGCTGATGATGTCTACCTCACCTGGGAAGAAACCCTTGAGGGCAAGCATTTGCTCCGCGGCACGCGGAAACGCGAATTCCTCGGCGGGTGGACGGGAAACGGTGTTCAGTTGAACCCGCGCTGCTTCAATGCGCTTGGCGAGAGCCGCAATTTTCTTCACCTCGGAGGGTATACCGGTCATGCCCGCGAGCAAAAAGACCTCCAGCCAGACCTTCCCTGGAAAACGCTTGGTGAAAACATCGAGGCCGTCAACCATGCGTTCAAAGGAAATGTCTTGGTGCGGACGATTGATGTATTGAAATAGGTGATCGTCTCCGGCTTCGAGCGAGGGGAGCACAAGGTCGGCCACCATCAAGGCCTCCTGCACTTCATTCATCCACAGGAGCGAGCCATTGGTCAGGACTGCCAACGGGATATCCGTCAGGTCTTTAATCTTATCGATCAGGTCGCCGATGCCGGAAATCAAGGTGGGTTCCCCGGAGTCTGCGAGGCTAATGTAATCCGGAGCGAGTCCTGCAGACAATTTCCCCTTCAACTCGGTGAGAACATCCTCAACCGTCACGTATTCCTTTCGCTCAAGGGTCTTGTTCGTCGTGCGGCCAAGCTGGCAATAGATACAATCATAGGTGCAGGTCTTGAACGGCACAAGGTCTATTCCAAGGGAGCGGCCCAATCGCCGCGAGGGAACAGGACCATACACATGCTGAAAATTAGCTTCGTTCATTCCTTGTCCCCGCACGGTGGTTTGCCGCAGCGCTCGTTTAAACCGCAACAGGTTTTGCCGCCCTGTTCCAGGGAGCACGCGCCTGCGGAATGGCCAATCCGGCCTTGTCCGGAACTCTTGAGAATGATTCCTACTCCGCCGCTGACGATTCGGTGAACTTCACCCCGGCATTCAGGGCATTCAATCAATGTAGCTTCCAGGATCGACTGCTGACGCTCGAACCTCAGACCGCATCTCTCGCATTTGTATTCATAGGTTGGCATCGAACTACTCCTTGATGTTTCCGAAAGAACGAAGAACTCATGAGCCGAGTAGTACATCAGGTTCGGCCTCCCGCATTCTTGACAAGAAAAGCCACTTCATGTTTATAACCGGAGAGACGAACCGTGGGCTCGAACCCTCTCTTGGAAAGAAACGCCTCCGCCGACTCCAGCATCATGCCGCTGACGGGATGCTCCCGCCCCTCCTTTCGATGCACCCGGGCAACAAGTTCAAATCCTTCCGGTGAAAAGTCCGCCAGGATCAAAATTCCGGATGGCTTCAGGACCCTGGCCGTTTCTTCAAGCACGGGTGCCGGATCCTGCAAATGGTGGAAGACGTTTGCTAGGGCGGCACAACCGAAATGGTTGTCTGGAAAAGACAAGACCGATGCATCTCCGCAGACAAATCGAATGCGATCCTTCAAACCCGCTTCGGCGGTTAAAAGGGCTGCCAGCGCCTGTTCCTCCGCGTCCGTATCCACAGAGGTTACATCCAATCCCTGGCGGGCAAGCGCCATTGCCATGAGTCCCTTGCCCGTGCCGATATCCAAAGCAGGTCCGGAAAGCTGCCCACCCGTCCTGGCCATAAAATCCGCCGCCGCAAAGCGGTCATAACCCAGGCTCAGATACTGCACTGTCCGAGCAAAAAACGCGGCCTTTCTCTGATCCATGTTCTCACGAACGTTCATGAGCATTCCTTTCATTATGATCGTTGGAAGGTTGATGGATTCGAGGTGGCAATCCGAATGTCATTCTGAAAATCGATCGCTGTCCACTCCAGGAGAGTCTCCCCCAACCGCTCAAAATAAGCACGGTACTCCGGCAAGGCATCGACGATGAGTTCACCCCTGGAATAGGTAACTGCAATTTGTCGGTCATCCGGGATTTCCAGGAAAATCGGGATGTCTTCTTGCCCGCAGAACTCATGCACGCGATCATCGCCAATTCCAACTCGGTTTATCACAACACCGAAGGGAATCCTTAGCTCTCGCACCATCGCCACGGCAAGCGTGAGGTCATGCAGACCAAAGGGGGTCGGTTCGGTTACCAGAACGACAAAGTCAGATGCCCTGAGCGTGACGATCACCGGACATGATGTTCCTGGCGGTGCGTCCAGAATCGCGAGGGCACCGTTTACGCCTGTGCCGAGAAGCGAAGCGTCATGATAGGCAAGTCGCAGGTGTCCTTCCAACGCGCGGATAAGGGGTGTAGCCATGGCGATACCAACATCGAGACGCCCCTGAATCAACGTGATGTTCTCTGCCTGCATCGTCTTGACGATCCCTATGCGCTGATCCACTTCATGAATGGCGTTCCTGGGGCATACCTTCGCACAGCCACCACAACCGTGACACATCTCGGAAAAGATAAGTGGTGTAGTTCCGAACGAGATAATGGCGTGGTATTCGCAAAAGCGGCCACACTCGCCGCAACCATCACAAAGAAATTCATCTACCTGCGGCACTGGAATGGTGACAATTTTCTCACCGTGTGCATCGCCCCTTAGAAACAAGTGAACATTAGGTTCTTCGACATCGCAGTCTAAAAGCCAGACATTGGAAGCAAGCACTCGCGCTAGATTTACGGCGATTGTCGTTTTACCGGTCCCGCCCTTTCCCGAAGCGACCGCGATCCGTATTCCTTTTTTTTTAGTCAATATTCTGGTAATCTCCCACATTTCGAAGGTGGAATTTACTATCTTTTCGATTCAACACTTTCGCAGCCATCCTCTTCACCATGAAGTCCTGACCATAACCGCGGCAGCAAGAACTGTGGTCCATAGACCACTCTTATCTCCCTCGGCTGTTTGGGTGATTTCGCGCGTCGTCACAATTTCTCCGCCAAGCCGATATTGTTCCTTCCGTTCATCGTAATCCTTATCCACGTCGAAGGGCACCCCCAGTGTCGAAGCCAGCATCTGCGCGGCCAAATCTTCAGCATAGTCTCCTGCAGCCTTCTCATTCATACCGGAGCAGTGGTGCTCAGAAAGATAACCGTAATGCTCCGTGTTGCGCGGGATGGCAATGCCTATGCTTGCGGCAATCAAGCGATGCGGTTCGTTCGTGTCCGATCGTGCCATGACGCAAAAAACTACTTGCCCCGGCTTCAGATATTTATTGCCCTGGGCGCGGGATATCAGCCTACACTTTGGTGGAAAAATCGAGCTGACGGTAACCAAATTGTATTGTGCGATGCCGGCATCGCGCAGCGCTTCTTCGAACGATGACAACCGTTCCCTGCTCCTGCCTACGCCCTTGGTTAAAAAAACGCCATTGGGCACGAATCCCCCAAAAGGGTCGGCTGTTTTTATTGCTGGTTTTATCGTACTCAATAAATCGTGCCTTTCTCCGATATGCAGTTTATTTCCATTCTTCCAGCAGGTTCATTCTTTTCGAACCGGATTGTCCACCGACGCCGGCCGTCAAAACGGAAAAGACCGGCTACTGTGATGGTTTCCCAAATATTCTCATCTTTCAGATGGTGATCGCTGACCGACAGGCTTCCTGCTGGCCGAAGCACGCGATGTAGCTCCGCAAGCACTGGCTCGGGTTCAGCCAAGTCGTGTAGAACATCGTAAAGAAGAACCAGGTCCACGCTGTGCCTGGGTAGAACGGCAAGCTCGCCCCCATCTAACACACGGAGGTTCGTGAGATGCTTACGTTCAGCCGTACGGCGCACCATTTGCAGTGCGAGTGGGTGGATGTCCAGCGCGTACACGATACCTTTCGGCCCGACCTGCTGCGCTGCGGCGAGGGAAAATCCTCCAGGGCCGCAACCAAGATCGAGCACTGCCATGCCCGGCTGCAGGCCGGTTTCCTCGAGAATTGTTTCCGGTGGACGAAATCGATCACGTAGCTTGAACTCCAATGACATCAAGTAAAAGGCGAAACGATTCTGAACACAGGGTTTTTTCATAATTCGCAATACTCGCGCCTTCCTCGCTGCCTGGCGGTTTCCTCGTCCACCTCGTCCTGCCAGCCGTTGCGGGAGGTTTCTACTCGGTCAAATTTCGCTGTGTAGGGTTTGATATCAAGAAGCGGTGTGCCGTCCAGGATGTCCACTCCGTCGAGATAGAGGACATTGCCTTCACGGCGAACCAATTCAACAATACTCAATCCAATGGGATTGGGGCGGCGAGGTGATCTAGTAGCGAACACACCTCGCTTGACATCCTGGAGAAACGGTTTGATCATGAGGCTGGCCGAGCCAGCTTGGTGGAAATGGTAGAGCAGGTATACATGCGAAAATCCATCCAGATCGCACAGTCCCTCCGCAAACTCCGGAAGTATCTCTACCCGACCTTTGCAGCCTTGAGCATAAATAGATTGAATCGGGGTTTTCTCAGCCATAAAGTGTTCGCTATGGATCACACCGATGGGCTTGTAAAGGATGGCGGCTTTGCTCATGCCCAATGTCCCTCTACATCCGCTGAATTGGCCTCGATAAGCTGTCCTGCCCAGTACTGTTCGAGGGCCGCAGCTACTGTCGGAGCCTCTGAGTTGAATATTTTAATTCCAGCAGCGGAGAGAACACGAAATGCCTTCGGGCCACAATGCCCAGTCACGAGCACTTTCGCTCCCAGCCTGGCAACGATTTCCGCCGACTGAATTCCGGCACCCTGAACCGCATTTAGGTTCTGCTGATTATCAACCACCTCGAAGGTCTTGGTGTCCAGATCGTAAACGAGAAACTTGGGAGCCCGTCCGAACCGGCTATCCAGAGGAGCATTCAGATTGTTTCCTGATGTTGTTAAAGCTATTTTCACAAATGCGTCTCCTTGCTTATCAACAGGATTCGTCAGTAGCAAAGTAGAGTCGTGGCCTCGAATGAATTACTTGGGTGATATTTTTTGCTTTTGGATGGTGCTTAATACTTTTTCTTTATCGATCTTCTTGGTACAAAAGAACCAGTCATAGCATTTCAGGTTTTCCTTGCCTTCCATGCGCTCCTTGGCAACACCGCAAGACCCCGCGGTCGGCACGATGACATCGTCACCGGGACGCCAATCTGCAGGTGTGGCGACAGAGAAGGCATCTGCTGTCTGGAGCGCTATGACCACGCGAAGCAATTCGTCGAAATTCCGTCCCAGACTGAGAGGGTAATAGATAATGGTGCGGATAATTCCTTTAGGGTCGACGACGAACACAGCGCGAACAGCCTTAGTGTTGCTTTCACCCGGTTGGATCATCCCGTAGGCCTTAGCCACTTCCATAGTAATGTCCTCGATCAAAGGAAACTTGACTTCAACGTTTTTCATCCCTTTGTATTCAATTTTTTCTTTGATGGTACGCAGCCAGGCAATATGGCTGTACAATCCGTCGACCGAAAGCCCGACCAGTTTGCAGTTGACCTTGGCAAAGTCTTCCTCCATTGAGGCAAACGTCATGAACTCGGAGGTGCAGACCGGCGTAAAGTCCGCTGGGTGACTGAAGAGAATCACCCAACCACCTGAATATTGTTCCGGGAAATTGATTTCACCTTGAGTGGTTATGGCTTTAAAAGCCGGCGCTTGGTCCCCGATGCGGGGCATTGAAACGCTCTGAGTTTGAATGTTCGTTTCCATGTGTGATCTCCTTTTTTAGGGTATACACCATGTTATTGTCAGGCAATTGCCAATATTCAACAAATACCTGACTAGTATGAACGGTGTCGGCCGAGTTCATCTGGCAAAAAAACCAATTGTCACATCACTGTTTATTTGAATCGGTCATCCCGCTACGGATCCGGTTTCGATCTCATCGAGCCGCTTCTTGATGAAGTCCAATTCCGACTGCATTGCCTCGGCCTGGCTCTTGAGCGCTTGTTTCTCCATCTCTGGATCAGGCTTCTGGTATGGCACCAGGTATCCATATGGCGCGGCGTAGCCGCCAAAGCGCATCCAGCCTGGCAAACCAGTGGCGTAGAACCAGTGTCGCCATCCACGACTCCAGCCAAAACCCATCCCGAAACTGCGTCCCGGAGCGGGATTCGCATAACCGGGCATTCCAAACCCAGCGCAATATCCGGCTGAGTGTCCGATCATCGGTCCAGTTCGATCTCCTCTTGGCATGATAATAGCCTCCTTTCTTTTTCTGTTATTCCCTGGTCATCGCGGTCCCACATTTCGGGCACTGCTTCTGTACGCAGGGCACTCCATGTTCATATGGTTCACGATGCCCGCATTTCGGACACAGGCAGGTGTCGTCAACGCATCCCGCATAGTAATCTAGCATGACGAAGGTATTGCTAATCAAAACCTGAAACATTACGGGGCTACTTTGTACTTTTTTGCCGTTTGGCCAGTTTGTTAAGTTGTTCTTTCGTAAGTGGGGAACCATATCCGACATACTGCACTTTCGGGTCAATGGGGTCGGAGATGGGTGTCCATGTTCCATTTTCAAAGTTTTGATATATAGACCTGTACTGAACCCCATCCGCGACCGGAATGGCGCCTTGTGTCTGTTGAACTTTGCCTTTTTCAAGCCAGGTAAGATCAATTTTTCCCTTGAGGACATGTTTAACGTTGTTTGTGTCATGGCATTCTTCACATTGATCTCCCACTTTCTTCACCGAGTGGCTGAACTGAGGGGCGAACATGAGAAAGGTTTTATTCTTTGAAACAACAAAAGTCTGCATATTCGCCAAAGTCACTTTCCCATTGTAGTTCATGAAAAACTTCCAACCTGAAACCGGCAGAGAAACCCGTTTCTTTTCTTTGATCATCGTATCAAAATGACAGTTGGTGCAGCTTACCACCTGCCGCACATGGCAGGTCTTGCAGTCCAATTTGTTCCCATGAATAGTATGGGAGATGCTTTTTGACACAGACTCGTGGCATTGCTCGCATTTCACAGCTATTGCCCCTGTCTCTTTCATCGATTTGTATTCCACGCCATCGCCGTGTATTTCGCGAGCAGTGTGACAATCCATACAACTCATTCCCTTTGCAAAATGGACATCTTGCGTATTAGCTGCCTTGTCGATTTTCATGATCGATGCCTCGCGGGCGTGACAGCTCAGACATTTGTCTTGGTTTTTAGCTGCTTCAACGGAATACGCCGGTTTTCCATTGACTTCTTTCTTATGGCAAGCGTCGCAAGAAGATACATGACAATTTTTGCAGCTAAGATCTGAATATGGAACAGCGGTAATAGTTTCGAGGCCGCCATTTGCCTTGTCGTACCAATGAGCCATTCCATTTGCTGTGGCATGAAGATTGGCAAGGAAAAAGCAATCTTCCTTTTTGATTTCCTGAGAGAAAGTGGCAGTTGTTATTCCCAATGCAACAGCACTTCTAAGAATTAGACGAAGGAGTAATTTTCTCTTCATGGTCCAATTTTGTTTCATTGTGTTGTTCCTTCTTAGAATTTGTAGTTAAGCGTCTCGAATTGAGGTTGTATAAACACGAAAGTCCTAAACTCACTCGTGCATAACCGCATAAAATCGGCAGAATGGGAGAAGATAATCACCCATTTGCCCTTGAAGTTGTCGGGAAAGTTGTTCGATCCCTGCGTGTTTTCTACCTTAAAGGATAAAGCCTTTTTGTCGATCATCGGAAGTTCTGCTGGCTGTTCTATGTATAGTTTCTCCTTTGCTTAAGTTGGCACTCGGCCACCGCTGGATTGGTTCTAATATGCCTGCCTGTGCAGCTCACGCAGATAGGCGCAGCAGTATAGGCAGGTAGCGGTCATTCCGCTACGGATCCGGTTTCGATCTCATCGAGCCGCTTCTTGATGAAGTCCAATTC
>CAZCRQ010000078.1:0-11186 GCA_964501095.1 uncultured bacterium
AAACCAAGTACTGATGCGGCTTTCAAGACTTGTGACTAAGAGAAAGCGCACCGTCATCCGGGCTACCTGGATCTAACTTCTCATTAGCATGTCCTGTTATCTGGTATTTTAAACACCCCATTCTGTTTTGATCGATGGTTGTTAAAACGTTTTACTTCCCCGATTATGCTTATTTCAACAACAAAATCTTTTGATTCCTCACCTGATTACTGTACCGCACCTGCAGGAAATAAATCCCACTGACCAGCGAATTCCCTCGCTGTGAAGCATCGAAGGCAAAATGATGATAGCCGGCTTCAAAGTAGTTTCTAATACTCATCACTTCTTGCCCGAGTACATTGAAAAATTTGATCTCGGCATTGCCAGCTTCGGGTAAAGCAAACGGAATAGTGATCGTCGGATTGAAGGGATTCGGGTATCCCGGTTGAACCGCAAACTCCAACGGGATTACGTTCGTATCAATCTCCAGCGTCAATTCCGCATAAGCGCCGACTCCATAAGCGTAGCCAGACACCCCGTAGGAACTCTGGATGCGCACGGGCAATTCTTTTCTATCCTTTGTCGTTACACGCAGGACAAGCGCGTTTCCTTCCCGAAATCCGGCTAAACCATGTTCTTCAGATCGTTTCCAGGCGACCATCGGGATCAGGTCGGTGGCATCACTCGAGACAACAGCTTTTCCAACCACCAGCGAGCCATCGTAGAGTTCAAGAACCGCCGGGTGACGCGCCTTCAAGTGATCCGAGAGATGAACAACTACAGCATAAGGCAGTCCTGTAGCCGGAGGGGCTCCTTCGACAGCTTGAGAATCGACCGTTGGCGACGGTGGAGCCGGTTCAGTAGCGAAAAGCAGGTTACGGGCGTATTGGAAAGTCACATCTTCATTAGTAATGACCATGTATCCTTCCCCGCCTCGCAGGTTGCCCAGGGTGTTGACCAGTCGTGGAATCCAATAACGTCCATCATCGGAAATCACGATCTCCAGCTCATCGACAATCGATGCCAGTGCAACTGTCGCCGGGACAGCGAAATCGAAGGGATAGCCGATCCAGTTCCAGGGACCGGCGGTGATGGAATAAATTGTCGCCGGGTCGAGGATTTCTCCGCTTATCGTCAAACTGGAAGCGCGGGAACAGAAGATCGAATAACCCTGGTTGACCGAAATATCGCCGATAGTGTTCAATGCCGGCGGGATAAAAATGCCGCCGTTCGCCTGGTAGACGATCTCCAATTCGTAAATATCCCCAAAGACGTCGATGGCATTGAGTGACGGCGGCATGAGATAAGTGGACACCATTTCGAAGTACCGCCTTTGTAACGGGAGGACAAGTTGAGCATTGAATGGCGGGACGATGACCGTACGGGTTGCAGCGCTGCGTACACGATCCCCTTGCGAAATCGCATAGACTCCCCATGTTAGTTCGGTTGTCACCGCACTCTGCAATTCAAGTTCTTCAATCTCGACAAAAACGGTTGTATCGGTATCGGTAAAGACATAAGCCGTGTCACCAGCCAGAGTAAAAAACAATTCATAAGTAGGCGGAGGAGTATAAGGATCGGGATCGTGAGCAGAACGCCAGGTGAACTGCCCATGCAGATTTAAAAGTTCCGTCCCATTCGGCGGGCTGACCAATAAAAACGGTTCAGGCGGATAGAAATTCACCGTTGCGACAATCGCCATGTCATCAAGATACCATCCCATCATCTGTCCGCCTAGATCGCTGGTGGAAAAGAAAACGATGCCGACATCATTCATCCCGAAAAGAGGACGAAGATCGACCGTCGCCGGATGCCAATAACGTCTCGATCCGCTGAACGCATGCGCCCCTTGGTAGGGATTGCTGACCGCGGTAATTACATAAGGGTAGCCGCCTACCGGTTCAAGATCATATTCCTCTCCCTGATGACGGAACCGTAAAAATCCCCCATCCATCGCTTCATTTCCAACGAGTTGGTAATCATACCATTGCCACCAGGTGAATAAGAGGGGACCATATCCGCCAAAGTCAATTTCCGGCAAAGTTAACTGAGATCGACTATTTGGCATATAATGTCCATCTAAATCGGTTCCCCAAAGATTTTCGCCGCTATGCGCCGTTGCCGGACCAAATTCCGGCGCTCCCCATTCCCAGTCTCCGTATACATGGAATCCGCCGTCGTTTTCTTCAAAATCCCAACTGTAGGATAACGGCGGGGCGTCGGTGAGGGTGAAGGTGAACCACTCATCGCCTTCGGGCATCTGGGTTGGATTGCCGGTGGCGCTGATGTCCGCGGCGATGATCCGCCATTGGATCTCGTCGCCGACTGTAAGTTCCTCTGCCGGAATGTCAAACGCCGCCCCCCAGACAAAATCCAATCCCACCGGCGCGCAGCGCACCGAGCCGGTATGTCCGACGCTGCTGCTCCATTCCACCGCTACCGAATCCACATCCAGCCAATCATCTACCCGCACATTTGCCCAGGCAGGCCATGCCGCTAGAGGGAACTCGTCAAATTCATTGACCGAGAGCCCGATTCCGACGTTATCCGGAATGGTTATTGTAACTACATTAGAGAAATCACCGATATTGCTGTAATAATCCACCGCCCGCATTGCCACATTCCAGTCAAAACCATCCTGCAAAGTGGTGACAATTGTTGGACCCGCGAAACTCATCTCCCGCAATTGCTTATGATGGTGTTGATCCCAGACCACCATGCTTTCTTGGGTGATCTCCTCTGTGGATGCCAAAACCTGGTAGGAGACAAAATTGGCGTCCTGCGCCGCAGTCCAGGTCAGACTAACCTGCCCGGGCGCGGGTTGCGTGGCGGCGAGACCGGTCACCTGGGTCGGGAGGTCTTCCTCTATCGTGTGATCAAAGATAAAGAACCAATCCTCCACT
Source organism: uncultured bacterium (assembly GCA_964501095.1). Lineage (GTDB taxonomy): Bacteria > Electryoneota > Electryoneia > Electryoneales > Electryoneaceae > CAZCRQ01. The sequence goes on from CAZCRQ010000078.1 coordinate 2,883, forward strand.
GCCTGATATAACGGTTCGTAAAATGACAGCAAAGGCGCATAAGTTTCATAAGTCGGAGGACGTTCATCGCCGAACAGATCAAGCCAGGCGATGCCGGCGTTCTCCAGGACATCCGGGTACTCATGCTGCTCAACATGGAAGAAATTCTCGAAGATCGCTCCATGAGTATAATTCGCATGAAGGTAATTTTCCTGCACATTGCTGGGATCGCAGCGATATTCCGTCGCTCGGGGAATCGCCACCGGCACACCGTCATTGTCATAATAGAATGGCTCAGCGGCGGCGTAATTCAGCCAATAATAGTTATTGATAACCACCTGCGGATGATTGCCGAATTGATTCGCTGGAATTGGGATGTAGGGAGTCAGGTTGATGATATCGTGAAGGGCTGGCGTACGGTCACGAAGCGGTTTGTGGATATTGGTTTCATTATATCCAGCGGTGAGAACGACAGGATTGATATTATCACGAGTCCCATCATAACTATGGACCTGAAAAATCATCAATCCCGGAGGATATTGAGGATCATAGATTTCATTGAGTACTTCGACAAAGGTTTGATACAGTGATCGATTGTAACGCGAGGGATCGGAGAGAGATTTGCTGTTGGCGTAAGGCGGATTGTTGACAGTCCAGAGCACCTCTCGCCCAGCGCCGGCGATGCTCATTGAACCCGCATCGAGGCGGAAGAAGAGATGAACTACAGCTTGCACTCCGAGAAAATCATCACAAGGATGAGGAGTCTGGATATCGAGAAAAGGACGGCTGGAATTGGGATTGACAATATAAACACCCCAGCCGTTGCGGAAACTGCCGATGACGTCATCATTCGGATCTAACGGTGTGCCGCCATTATCGGTGTAGGTGGAGTCAAGCTTTTCACGGAGTAGGTAATAATCCTGGTTATACTCCGTATCGTGAAACAACACTGCTTCATAGCGATAGGACTCTACCGAATCTTCCAACATGCTTCCGACGAGATCGAGGTCTCCATTTAAAAGATTGCGGAAGATTCCACGCCAGTGTTCGAGAATCGCCAGCCCGGCTTGGGTGTCCGGGATCTGATGGTAGGCGCCGAAACCGTTGGTCTGCGGATCTAATTCTGCTGGACCATAATCGTTGTAACCACCCACTACTGCCGTGCCTTCCGAAACATGGCTGATCCAATTGTCGTACGCGGCAGTTTCGCAGTGTCCCGCGAGAAACCCGCGAAGTGAGCCGGTCTCCTCGATCACCTCAGCGTAATTAGGGGAAATCAATGAAATCGACGATAAGAAAAACAGTAAGAGTGAAACCACTAGTAAAAATTTTAAAGAAGCGAAAACACCAGGGGATTTACATTTTAGCGGGTGTCGAATTTCAATGGGCGTGACTTGCGACCTGAGAAGTCGATGCCTTTGCTTATCATGTTTCCGGATCATCTTTGGCTCCAGGATGGTTGTTTCATTCCAATCTGCAAGTTTAATAGTTTTCCCAGAATCGAGTCAAGCGGAGAGGCAGGTATTTGTCACATTATAGGGTTGCCCGACCTGCCAGGTATATGTAGCTTCCTTTGGTATCACACTATTCCAAGTTTGATTCGGAGCCCTGAATGAGTGATAAACTACGGTTAGACTTATACCTATTTCGTGCGCGTCATTTCAAGAGTCGCACCAAGGCGACAGAAGCTTGCCGTATGGGAAGAATTCTTCTGAATGACCAACCGGCGCACGCTTCTACAGAAGTGTCTGCCGGGATGCTACTGAGAATACGGGAAAAAGGTCTCTATCGCGATATACGGATTCTTGAAGTGCCAGGGAAAAGTCTGTCAAAAGAGGCTGCCCGATTAACCTGGCAGGATGAAACGCCCCAAGAGGTTGAAATCCAACGTCAAGATCAGGCGATGAGAAGGCGAGGAGCCGAAAGAGATGGGGCGCGTCCGACAAAGAAAGAGCGACGGGCGGTGGATCGCTGGAAAAACCGGCGCTGAGAAAGCTAGGGAATTGATTCAAAATGTAGGGAAGTCACCAGAGGTGTCAGTCCCACGAAGGTGGGAATCCAGGTAGTCTTGACAACATGATACATTTAATGTGTATAATTAAATCTGATAATTGAATATCACTACTATTAGATTTTATTATAATAGCTGAAAGTTCAGTATAAATACACAGTTGCCTGGATTCCCGCCTTCGCGTGAAGGACACCGGCGGCGTTTTAAGTTCTTCTCGGACCGCCTGTTTCCAGCTCCGAGAAGGGAAAAACGCGCCGGTGATATTATTGGAAGATGCTTTTTAATGGAAGAGACGCCGCTGAGAATCAATCCCGGCGGCGAAGAGAATCGGTAATTTTTCTTGTCTGATTGTCTTCATTTCAGCCTCCCCGAGACTTCTAATTTCAATGAGCAGATTTTCCCGAAACAACCTGAAATACAGCCAAACTCCCACTCTGACACGGCTTCTTAGTTAAAGTTTTACGTATTCCAGCCGATAGAGAATATGAAGGAAAGTATCTTGTAGCAAGAAAACAAGTAGCTGTCGAGTTCACGCCACGGGCTTGAAAACCACGTGGAAAGAGGTGTCATCATGTCCTTACGACCTAATCAGGACTCCAGCAAGGTACTCTATTCTATCTCGCAGGTAAATGCGATAACGGGCGTGGGCACACCTACCATTCGTAAATGGGAAGCGGCGTTTCGCGATTATCTGGAGGTGGCGCGGACTAGGGGAGGTCAGCGTCGCTTTACCCAGGATGCTGTAGAAAAAATTGAAACGTTGAAAAATTTAATTTACGAAGAGGGTTTATCCCTCCAAGGCGCCCGTAAACGCCTGGAACAAATGGAATCACCGGAAAAAAAGACCGATGACTCTGACTCATCCGTCGAAAAATTAGCTGAAATGGTGACGGACATCCTCCTGAAGAAACTATTCAAGGAGAGGGGGGGAAAGGTAGAATAAATAGTATCTTGTCTGTTTGATCGGACTGGAGAGACCAGCTTGATCACCAAGTACAGATTTTCTATAGAAGCCTGTGAAGGTGAATGAAGAGATTCCGCCTCACAGGCTTTAATTTTCTTATGGTGGAAACTGCAAGTTCAATAACCGCCATCAATCAAACCTAAAGCGACCGATCACTTCACTTCTTGCTTAGATCTACCTGTATTTCATCAGCTAATACCTGAACACTTGCTTTAAAGCCGATTTCAAAGATGCAGTGACAACTTCAAGATAGCTTTTATACTGCAGCAAGAAGAGTTGAAAGCAATTCGCACGATTTCCCTACTCCAACATGACATGCAGCAAAATACTACTCTTTCCCTGAGAAACGATTAAAACGACACATCCAGTCAAGTTTAGGCTTGGTAATATAATTTACGCGAGGTAGCGTAAGCCTCCGTGCTTGCGATTCGTATCTGTGATTCGTGTTTGCGATTTCGCGGATGCCATCTCCTCGCCGGCGGAGACGCCTACGCTACCTAGGAATGGCATACAAGTTGCTAAATAATATTTCAGGAGCCGGACAGTGGAATTTGAATGATGTGACTTGCGAAGTACCCTTCACAATTCACAGACTGTCCGAGAATGAAAAAATCGTCAGAGGTGTCATTCCCGCGAAGGCGGGAATCCAGTTAGTTTTGACAGTTAGATATATTTAATGACACCCTAGGGAAATTCTGCACATTCTCGGACAGCCTGTTCCCGGTCTGATTACCTGTTCTCGCCCAGAATGACACTCTCCGACTCCCCGTAAATATGCTTGTGGCTTCCAATTCTAGGGAAAATGGCTTGGATTTCAAGTCGATTGTGCTAACTTACGACTCTGTTTGCAGGCTGTAAATCCTGCAAGTATAACCCAGGTAAAAACAAAAAAAGACTAATGTGGTTGGCTGTGTATGAGCGTAAGAAAAGCCATTTCTACTTAAGGAGGGAGTATTCAAGATGGAAGAACGTCAGGATAAGGTCTCGAATGAGCATCCGGAAAGCACGGGTGATCAATCCGGATTGTCGACGCCGGCGGCTGGAGGAGAGAGTAAGAAAATGAGCGCCCTGGCTCGTGTGATTGGCGTGTTTCTCGAACCGTCACGCGTGATGGATAACCTTTCAGCGAAACCGGACTGGCTGCTGCCGTTAATTATCATGCTCGTCTGCTCCTTTATCTTTGTTCTGTTTGCCGGCGATGTCATTCGTGATTTTGCGCTGGAAAAGACAAGTGAACGGATGCAGGTGCAGGTAGATCGCGGCAACATGAGCCAGGAGCAAGTCGATCAGATTATGGAGCAACAGGAAAAATTCATGGGCGTCGGACTCTATATCCAAACCTTGGTTTCAGTGCCGATTCAAAGGTTGATTGGCGCCTTGATCCTGCTGTTTTTGGGAAATGTCATTTTCGGTGGAATCAAGAAATTCTCGCATTATTGGGCATTAATTCTATACGGCGGCATGATCGCGGCGCTGGGGACGCTCATTACGAGTGCGCTAGCGCATTACAAAGGCGATCTGGCGAGCGCGCAAATCGGACTAGGCATCTTCACCGCTGGAAATCCTGAATCTGCGCTCCATAAAATTGCTACCCCCTTCAATGTCTTTACAATCTGGGAGGCGATTGTGATCGGGATCGGGCTAGCGGTTTTTACTAAATCATCCAAGTCGGCGACAATCACCACCATGATTTTATTATATCTGGTTTTGGGCATCGGTAGCGCCTTTGTTTTTGGATACTCCATCATGTAACCGTTGGAATGAAATAACTGCCTCGTGTCGAGTTGATATGATCGCAGGCAGAATGACTTTGACAACCAACTCTTAAAAGATCAATTCCTTAAACTTCTTCTGGATTGTCAATGTCTAATAGGTAGTGTCGTCGTTTATCAGAAACATGGGAAACAAGATGCATCAGCCGGCTAAGAAATTCACTGCGTTACTACTATTAGGTTTACTATTCGGTTTGATCGGGCGATCGACCGCACTGTCGTTAAATCCACCTCTGATTAAGCAGGAGCAGCCGATGACAGTGGAGGAACTGATCGACATCGCTCTCGAGAACCACTCCGCTTACCGGAAAGCCGTAGAGGATAAAAACTTCATGCTAAAGGGAATCAAAGTCGCTTATGCGCAATTTCTTCCCCGCGTGAATTTATACGCCAACTATTCGGATTCCCGTTATAAAAATCCTCGCTATGCCAATGTGACAGTCGTCGATCCGGTCACCGGGCAATTAACCAGCATGGACCAATCAGTGACAAAAACGACAAGCAACAGTTGGACACTCTCCATGAATCAAGACCTCTGGCTGGGAGGGTCGAGATTTTACTATTTAAAACGCGCCCAACTAATGTTATCCAGCGGTGACCTGGCTTTGGCGTCCTCTCGCGACCGGATCATGTATGAGGTTAAATCCGCAGTCTTCGCGTTTCTTGCCAACCAGGACTTGGTGAACCTCCATCGCGAGATACTTGACCTGAGACGTGAGAGTCTTCGTTTGGCACAAGCGCGTTTCGCCACCGGTGATGTTATAGAACTAGATGTGATGCAAGCGGAAATCGATGTGGGTATGGCGGAAAACAATCTGTTGACCGCGGAACAGAATCTGGAAAAAGCCAGGGAAGCCCTGAACCTGGTCATCGGCGCCGATTTGGAAAGCCGCTATCCCATCAATGGTGACTTCAAACCGGTTTTACCCGCGGCAGACCCGGAAAAACTGGTGCAGGTCGCCTTGTCGACAAATCCCACTTATCGGACTATGGATCAAAACGTCCGGATCAGCGAGCAGGATGTCAAGATTGCCGGCGCTAATATGTTGCCGACTATTTCTTTGAACGGCAGCTTATCACGGCAGGAACGAGCCTCCGGATACAACAAATTTCTGCTCAATCCCCAGGAGGAAAGCCGGTCTGTCTCGTTAAATCTGAGTTGGACTGTCTTCAATCGTTTCGAGAATAACTATCGGAAGCAGCAGTCGGTTGTTGAGAAGCGCAAGGCAATGCTGGATCGACGTGACAGCTCGCAACAGATTTCTGCTTCCGTGCGCAACAACTGGCGCGACTTAACCCGGTTGTATGAACAGCTCATAGTGACTGAGAAGAACAGCGATCTGGCACGTAAGCAATTGGAACTCGAGCAAGAGAGGTATCGACTGGGGGCGACTTCACAGTTGAATCTTCGCAGCGCGCAAGTGACATTTATCCAGGCGGAGAATGAACATATCACCAAGGTGTATGAATTTTTCACGACACGGGCGGCTCTGGAACAAGACCTCGGGCGTCCGTTGGAGGAGGCAATTCAATGAGCAGCAAGAAGAATCGTAAGAAACTCTTTATCATATTAGGTGTTGTGGTGTTGATCGCCGCACTGGTCGCCGCGAACCTGGTGATAAAACACGAACCAAAGGGCAAGAAAGTGGATGTCACCGAGGTTGAACGCGACAGCCTGGTACAGACCGTCTCCGCTTCGGGAAAGATTCAACCCACAATCGACGTCAACATCAGCGCGAATGTGTCCGGGCGTATTCTCTATCTAGGGGCGAAAGAAGGCGATGAAGTCAAGAGAGGGCAATTGCTGGTTCAAATTGAAGATGAAAACTATGTCGCCGCTCTGGAGATGTATCGTTATGCCTTGGCAAGCGCCACCGCCAGCCTGGAAGAAGCGCGCTCCAATTTAAAGCGTGTTCAAGAATTGCATACCGGCAATATGGCGAGTGACGCTCAACTGGAAGCTGCTCAAGCGACAGTAAAACGTCTGGAAGCCGAGACCGACCGGGCACGTGCCACTGTCACCCAAGGCGAGGATGCCCTGGCGAAAACACGCATTTATGCTCCGATCAATGGAAGAGTGACGCAGTTGTTGAAAGAGGTCGGTGAAATGGCGATCGGCGCCACCTTCTCCTTCGATGTTATCATGGTCGTCGGTCAACTGAAGGATATGGAAGTCAATGCGGAAGTCAATGAGAATGATGTGGTTCTGGTCTCGGTCGGCGATGATGTAAAGATCGAAGTTTTCGCGATTCCCGATACTTCATTCCCTGGAGTGGTCACCGAGATTGCACATTCCGGCATAGTACGTGGTCTGGGGACTGCCGAGGAGGTGACCAATTTCGAGGTCAAGGTCGCGGTGCTCGACCAAGTTCCGAAGCTCCGTCCCGGGATGAGTGCCACGGTCGAAATTATCACCGATCGTCGGGAAAGCACTTTGATTATCCCACAGGAAGCGGTCGCAGTGCGCACCCTCGAGGATGAGAAAAAGAAAGAAGATCAGGCTCGAAAAGGGAAAAAAGGAAAATTCGGCAAGAAGAAAGAAGACGAAGAAAAAGAAAAGAAAAAGGAGCGTACCAAAAAAGAAGATTTGAAGGAAGTTGTCTTTATCGCTCAGAACGATTCCGCCTGGGTTAAGCAAGTTGTTTTAGGCATTCATTCCGATACCCATTTTGAGATACTTTCCGGAGTCGAGGAAGGTGATCTTGTTGTAACAGGACCATTCCGTGAATTATCACGGGAATTACACAGCGGCGATCGGATCAAGTTCACTCCTCTTGAAGAAGAGAATGAAAAACCAAAGAAAGAGGGCGAGGAGAAAACGAAGGAGAAGCAGGATGAGCAATCTCATTGAGCTGAGCGCGATCGACAAGACTTATGAGATTGGAAAGATACGCGTACCCGCGCTGAAAAATGTCAGTTTGAAGATCGATTCCAATGACTATGTCGCCATCATGGGTCCTTCCGGATCGGGGAAATCGACGATGATGAACATCATCGGCTGCTTGGACACCCCAACCGGTGGAGAGTATATCCTCGCCGGGGAGCAGGTGAACGACATGACCGACAACCAGCTCGCCGATATTCGCAACCGACGAATCGGTTTCATTTTTCAGACCTTCAACCTTCTTCCCCGCGCTGATGCTTTCCATAACGTCGAGCTGCCGTTGATCTATGCCGGGCTTCCCAAACGCGAACGGAAATGTCGGACAGCGGAAGCGCTGGAACGGGTCGGATTGTCAGATCGCATGAAACACAAGCCGAATGAACTTTCCGGCGGGCAGCGCCAACGCGTTGCGGTGGCTCGAGCCCTGGTCAACAATCCCAGCCTCCTCCTTGCCGACGAACCCACCGGCAACCTCGACAGCCGTACCAGTTATGAAATCATGGAACTGTTCCATGAGTTGCACGCCCAGGGCAACACCCTCGTACTCGTGACCCATGAGGAAGATATCGCCGCTTATGCTTATCGGGTCGTTCGTCTGCTTGACGGCAATGTGCATTCTGACGTTCGCCAGGAACCGCGAACCGGGGATAATGGCGGATTTGCCTCGAAGCCAAAGATTGATATATAGTGGATT
>CAZCRQ010000079.1:0-11162 GCA_964501095.1 uncultured bacterium
GTGCCCTGGACTACTTGTTGTCCAGGAGAAAAAGAGAGCTATTTCCAGTAAACACAAAACCTTACAATAAAATAATTTTAATATACCTGCACAACAAGTAGTGCAGGACACCCTTTTTTGATAACCGTGAGAGTATTCTCGGACAGTCTGTTTTCAGGCTGTCCGAGAATGGGTATAAAGATCACAAAGATGGGTGCCAGGCACTATTTGTTGTGCAGAGTGACAATAAGATTGTTTTTTAAAGACACGCTGAAGCGTGAACTCCAAACTAGCGTGAACTCCAAACTAGCGTGAAACTCCAAACTAGAGTGAACTTTAAACTTGAGTAATACATGGTATGGATATTGCTGTATATCAGCCGTAGTTTCGCCATTGACAGAGTTCAGACTCGATAGTGAGAGTTAAATCATGCAATGGTTCAAGACAGATATAGATAATTGGAAAGTAGTTAAAGAAAGAACAATGAATCGACGCACAGGAGACCACAATGAAACGCTGCACTTTACTCGCATTTGTCATCGTATTGCTGACGAGCACTGTTTACCCCGCCACTCAAGTCCAACAAGATGAACACTCCTCCCCCTTAAGAGTCGCCCATCGAACAGAAACGCCTCAGGGATTCCGCTTTGACCTCGCCATCGATTCCCCAATGTGGACACATATTGGAGAAGAACTTGACGAAGCGGTGGATGTGGTTGAGTATTCTACAGCGGGTGCGATTGAACGTGAAGGTTTTCCGGCGGTTCCGGTAATCGGACGCATGTTCCGTATACCCCCGACTACTGGCGTTGTTGTTGAAGTCCTCAATGCGGAGTATGAGACTTATGAAGATGTCGATTATGCAAATTTTGCAAGTGAAGCTGAGGTAATTGAACTTGAACGGGCTGAGCAACCGAGGGATGTGTGGTTTCCCGGCACTTTGGCGGAGGCGGCTCCGCCAGCCATCTTGCGTGATTTTCGCGTCAGCAATCTCCTGGTTTATCCGGTGCAGGTGAACCAGGCGAGACGGGAAGTCAGAATCTACCATGACTTGGAAATAGATATTCGCTTCGAGGGAGAGGATCTAAGAAATGCTCTGCCCCATAATCCTATACAAATCAGCGAAGCCTATTTGCCTTGGTACCGACTATTTCTCGATTGGAATGACGCCGAACTAGATGAATACACCTTATATCGCGGTTCAGTTCAAGTCATAATGCAAAATAATCAAACACTGCGCAATTATTTAGCGCCATGGATCGAATGGAAACGTCAGAAGGGCTGGCAGTTGGAATATCTGACCAACAGCGATGTCGCCTGGAATGCGACTTCAATTAAAAACGAACTTCAGCGTCGTTGGGATGCTTCCGAGACGAAATTCGATTATATCGTAATCATTGGAGATAACCGTGGCTCCTATCCGACTCCCGCCGCCGCAACCGAAGGGGATCATGACTATGGCTTGATGGCGGGCGGGGATGACCTGATCGATGTGGCGATCGGGAGAATCAGCGTGGAATCAAATACCGACGTTCAAGTCTATGTCAATAAGGTTATTGCTTATGAGCGTGATCCGAATATGCAGAATACTGGCTGGTATCATCGGGCGCAAATCGCCTATTCCTCGAATAATTCTGGCAGTTCACCGGTCTATGTTGGGCGGTATCAGCGTCACGCACTGCTCGCCCTGGGTTATACGCAAGTGGATACCGCCTGGGCAGCTCCTTATGGAACTGGAAACGTCAATAACCTCAGTATAAACCGTATCAACGCCGGTGTCAGTTATTACGGCGCCCGCGGATTTATCAGTGCCGGACTAACCGTCAATCAGATCAATGCCCTGACGAATAGTTTCATGACGCCGGTATGCCTCGACATCACCTGCGGTACCGGAAACTGGGCGCGAATGGGTGAAACAGGTATCAATGAAGCCTATATGCGCGCCGGTACGGTAAATTCGCCACGCGGTGGAATCGGCGGATTTGGCACCGCCACCTCCAGCACCCATACACGATTCGATAACTCATTGTTGGGCGGTTCCGCATTTTCCATGCTTGTCTTGAGAAATCGCGCTATGGGTGATATGATCATGGGCGCGAAGATCAACATCTGGAATAACTTTTACGGCTATGACGCCACGGTTTATGATTATAATGAATGGTACAACTTGATGGGGGATCCCACGGTCTGGGTCTGGACGGATATCCCTCACACCTTCAATGTTCAATCCGAGGCAACCATCGAGTTGGGAACGAACAGCTATCCTGTATTTGTCCGAGAAGGACAGACCCCGATCGAGGGAGCCTGGGTGACATTATATCGTTCCGATCAGAATGAAGAAGTAATTGCGCGTGGAGAGACTGATCGTAATGGTAGGGTAATCCTGAATGCCCCGTTTCGATATTCCGGGGAAGCGATGTTGACGATAACGAACCAGAATTTCGCCCCATATCGTCAGACGGTCAATATCGTCACGCCGAATCAACGAGTCGGCTATGTGAGTATCAGCTACCAGGATAATGGGGCGGACGGTACGGTCGGGAACAACAACGGCGTTCCAGAAGCTGGGGAGACTGTTGGACTGCGTGTTACCGCCAAGAACTGGGGCGCTTCTTTGAGATCAAACGTTACAGCAAGCGCAAGTACATTGGATCCCTGGATTATCGATGTGACTGGGCAAGTAACTTTCGGAAACCTGATGGCTAACCAACAGCTTCAGGGAACGGGATTGATCCTGGTACAGATCGCGCCGGAAGTGCAGGATGATTGGATTGCCCATCTGACTTTGGACTTTTCAACCGATATTGGAACATTTTCCGATGACTATTCCCTCACGATAGCCGCGCCACAATTCGCTTTTGTGTCATTAAGCGGCGCCACCGGATTCGATCCCGGGGAGACGACGAATATCACGATACGGATAAAGAATGTCGGTGGCAGCCGGGCGGAAGCTTCTACAGGGGTCTTGACCAGTCTTGATCCTCACCTGACCATCCTTCAGAATACTGCCACTTTCGCGGCGATGAATGTCGGCGTCTCCGCCACCAGCACTTCGTTCCAGATCCAGGCGGCTGCCCAGACCTTCGATGGACATGTCGCACGTAACCGACTTGTCATTACATCCGCCACCGGTCAGGTAGATAGTCTCTTTGTGAACGTTACCATCGGGACGAGAGCATCAAATGATCCCGCCGGTCCCGATTCCTATGGATATTATGCTTATGAAAACACAGATACCGGTTATGAGTTGGCGCCGACTTTTGATTGGATTGAGATCAATCCCGCCATCGGTGGTCGTGATTTCAACGGCAACCGTCTGAATATCGTGGATGCTGGCGATGATGATGATTTTTATTCGGGAGCGGAGGTGATTGATCTGCCATTCCCCATCCAGTATTACGGTGCCCTTTTCACTCAAGCGACAGTATGCAGCAATGGATTTATCGCCATGGGCAGTCAGGGGGACATGAGGAACATGAGAAACTTCACCATCCCCTCGCCTCTAGGACCCAATTACATGATCGCTCCATATTGGGACGAGCGTAGAATTTCCGGGCAATCTGGCGTCTTTTCCTATTACGATGCCCCGAATGGCCGTTTCATTGTCGAATGGTATCAGGCTCGTGATTTCCAGGGAAGCAATCCCTGCACCTTTGAAGTGATTTTCTTTGAGCAAGCGGAGCATCCGACAATTACCGGGGATGATGAATTTCTCTTCCAGTATTCCACCATGACCCATACTATGGGAAGCCAGGATGATACAGGGGCTGATGTCTATTATTGGACGACTGGGATAGAAAATGGTACACAAACAGGTGGTCTTCTCCTTTCCTACTGGAATGTTCGCAGCCCTGGAGTCTCGACCATCACCAGCGGTAGAGCCATATTGTTTTCGACCAACACCTCAATTCTCCCTGGCAACATTCAAGGTACAGTGACAGATGCCAACACGGGAGAACCGATCGAAGGCGCCCGCATTTCAACAGAGGATGCACCGCGCGGCGCGCTTAGCCATAATGACGGCTCCTATTCCCTCCATGCCGAGCTTGATCATGAGATTGTTGTCTACTGTGAAGCCTCTGGTTATGCAACACAACGGGCTTATGTCTTCGCGAACATGCCGGAGCCCGCAATACGCAATTTCGCCATGTATCCGGTGGTTAGAGGAATAATCAATGGTCTCGTTGTCGATCAGAATGACGATCCGGTCTCTGGAGCAACTGTGACTGTCGTGGGATCGCTTCTAGCTCCGATTACGACAAACAACAACGGTGAATTCGCTTTGCTATTGGATAATGGGCGCGCTTATACGTTAATGGCAGTCTATGGGAACCAATCCGGCTCCGCGAATATTCTTGTTGAAGATGATAACGAGTATGAAGTCGATATCACAATTGGGGTGCAAGCGGCTCAAGTTTCCGGACCGGATAATTACAGATATATCGCTATTCAGAATCGCGACACTCACCCTATGGCTCCTGAATTTGATTGGATTGAAATCGATCCACTTGCGGGAGGCAATGGAACTCGTGACGATCTAATGGATGATGAAGAACATCCGGTCGTCATCGACTTGCCGTTCATATTCATGTTTTACGGTGTCGAATATAATCAAATCACCGCAAATGAGAACGGTTTCTTCTGTTTCGGCGATTTATCCGAGATGGATCCAGATGAAGCAGCGGATTACAGCAATACCGCCATCCCTGACCCCGATGGTCCACCGGCAATAGTAGCGCCGTTCTGGGAGGATTTCCGCTCTAGTGAAACTCACATCTCACATTATTATTTGGAAGCGGAAGACAAATTCGTCATAGAATGGTATGACAGCCGTCAATATCCTGCCCAGGGCACACGTGAAACTTTTGAAGTGGTTCTTTATGATCCCGCAGTTTATGAAACTCCCACCGGTGATGGGATGATCCTCTTCCAGTACCTCGATGCCAACGATTTGGGAAATTCGACTGTAGGGATTGAAAACGACTTGGAAACAGATGGCATCCAGATCTGTTATTTCGCCGTAAATGGCGATGGGGATTGGGCTGCGACGGCTTTTGAAATTGTCGATGAGTCCGCCATCCTCTTCTATCGTTCTGGGGCGATTATAGAGGGGACAGTCACCCTGGTTCCTCCAGGCGACCGTACAAGTATCACCGTCGCCTCCGGAGGACTCACTACAAATTGCGACGCCCAGGGACATTACCAGATGACAAATCTTCCGGAAGGCGCTGTGGAACTAACAATTTCTGCGCCAGGGTATGAAACCATGATCGTCCCACTGGTTGTCAGTGGTCTCGATCATCTGGAGGATGTGGATCTGGAATTGTGGTCGATTCGTCCGCCAGTAAATGTTACCGGCACTCAAGTGGGACAGCAATTCCAACTTTCCTGGGAGCCGCCATTTAATCCCGGATTGACAACTGAGATGAATAATCTGACACCTGACGCCCAAAGCCTGACGCCTGAACTAGATGAGTTTTTATCTGTTTACCGCATCTATCGTAACGGATCGCTCTTGAACCAGACCGATGAGCTGTCCTATCTGGATACTCCTCCAATCGATGAAGTCTCGATTTATTGGGTATCGGCGTTGTACAGCGGCGGGGAGTCGGATACCTCGAACCATGTGTTGTATGATCCGAATGCTGTGGCTGAAACCATGACGCTGCCGCTCCAGGGGAATTATTTCGAGTTGATCTCGTTCTATATCGAACCAGCAAATCTAGCTTCAGGTGAGATCTTCGGTGATATACAAAATCTAGCCATTGTTTATAATGATGTTGGCAACATTTTCCTGCCTCCCCTGATCAATACTATCGGTAACATCGTTCTCAGTGAAGGGTATCAGATTTTCTGCCTCGCTCCTTCGCAGTTGGTAGTTGAGGGTTGGCTTATCGATCCGCAAATTGAATACTCCCTCTCGGGAAGGAGATGGAATTGGATGGGTTATCCGTACAATTTCCAAGTTCCGGTGACAACCGCTTTAAGTGAAATTGTCGATGTGATACAGATTGTCACCAACGATGCAGGGGCAATATGGATACCTGGAGTTGTCAACACGATGGGGAATATGGTTCCTGGAGTCGGTTATATGGTCTTTGCCACTGAAAATGTAACCTTCCAATATAATTCCGGTCAGATGTATGCTGTCGATCCGGTTCCCGAGATTCAAATACTGCCGAATATCGAAGGAACTCCCGCTCCGACCGGTCTCCCCTTTCCGATACTGGTCACAATCGGCGATGATTTCCAGACGTTACAACCAGGAGTCGTTGAAGTGTACGATGGCGATCTGCTTGTCGGGAAAGCGGCAGTGCTTGAAGAGTACGGGATCACACCGGTCATCGCCTGGGGTGGTTCCTCAGAGTACCATCTTCCGGGATTCTCCTCGGGGAATCCGATCAGCATCCGTCTTCTCGATGGAAAAGGGGCGTTGATTCCCGCTGTCGCTCAGGGAGATCAACCGCTTGTTTTTGGGAGTGCCCCGTATATTTCAGTGATCCTTGATCCGGTTCCCCTCCCGGCTGAGTTTGATGTTCAACCCGGCTATCCCAATCCCTTCAATCCCTCGATCACTGTTCCCTTCGCGCTGCCGGAACAGGGTGAAGTTCGATTCTCTATTTTCAACCTGCTTGGGCAGCAAGTATATCGGATGTCTCAACAGTATGAGGCGGGATATCATCGTTTCGTTTTCAACACCATGCAAAACGGCATCGATCTTGGAAGCGGAGTTTACTTTCTGCAGGTGCAGCACCAGGATCAGGTACGAATTCAAAAGCTGATGCTGCTGAAATGATTCCCGACTATGAACCGTAATAAGATATTTTTCGATCGAGCCCGATCAATTCTCCCCGGCGGAGTCAATTCCCCGGTGCGAGCGTTCAAAGCGGTGGGAGGAACTCCACGTTTCATCGCCAGTGCCAAAGGTTGCACCATGGTGGACGTGGAGGGACAGGAATACCTCGACTACATCGGCTCTTGGGGCGCGATGATTTTGGGTCATGCTCATCCCGAAATCACACAAGCGCTTCATAAAGCAGTCGATGCTGGGACAAGTTATGGCGCTCCAGTTGAGACCGAGGTTGAACTCGCTGAAGAGATCATTCGTCGCGTGCCGTCGATTGAAAAAGTACGTCTGGTGAACTCGGGTACAGAGGCGACGATGAGCGCGATACGTTTGGCGCGAGCCGCTACGAATCGCGAAGTGATTATAAAATTCGCCGGCGGCTATCACGGTCATGCGGACAGCTTTCTGATTCAAGCCGGTTCCGGCGCGGCGACTTTCAGCCTGCCGGACAGCCCCGGAGTCACCCGCGGCGCAGCGAAAGACACCCGCATTGCGCAATTCAATGATCTCTCCAGCGTCCAGCAAATCTTCGACCAGGAGGGGCAATCCATTGCCGCGGTAATTTTAGAGCCGGTCGCCGGGAATATGGGAGTAGTCCCGCCGGTGGAGGGTTTCCTCCCCGGATTGCGCGCTCTCTGTAATCGATATGGCGCTTTACTCATTTTCGATGAAGTGATGACTGGGTTCCGTGTCGCGCCGGGTGGAGCGCAGGAACTCTATAGCGTCTCGCCCGATCTTACCACCTTCGGGAAGATCATCGGAGGCGGATTGCCGGTGGGAGCTTACGGCGGACAGAGGGAACTGATGTGTCTGGTTGCGCCCGAGGGACCGGTTTATCAGGCGGGAACACTCTCCGGAAATCCACTCGCCATGACCGCGGGATTAACGACCCTGAGACTGCTGACTAATGATGTGTATAAAAAACTCGAGATGCGATCATGTGCTCTACATGAAGGAATTGTCGAATTGAGTAAAATGCTTGGAATGGAATCCATTGTGCAGCGTGTCGGCTCAATGTTGACATTGTTCTTCACCGCAAAACCGGTTCTCAATTTTACCGATGCCGCCGGTTGCGATCATGAAAAATTTAGAGCGTTTTTTAACAGCATGTTAAATAAAGGGGTCCACCTTCCGCCAAGCGGATATGAAGCCTGGTTTCTTTCTCTCTCCCATGATGAATCAGTCATTGAACGCACTTTGACGATCATCGCTGAGGCATTCCGTGAAATCGCCTGAGCAGAAAGCGAATCTTGACCACAAAGGAGTTGGAGCAGTAAGGATAATTTGTGTAGAGACAAAAGAACATTTCCAGGTTGCTAAGGAATTGTTTCGTGAATACACCAATCCAACGATGCAGACCGCGATCAAACCTATCAACAGTTGGGATTTGTCGAGATTCCACTATATCGGTACATTCCCATCCCGAGTGATTATTTCAGATTTAGCTTGATATATTGAAATTTCTTTTTTAAACTTGCCATCCTTATATCGAATTAAACGACTTTCTGCAGATTGATTGGCTAAGAAATGCTCAACTTCATCATTACATTCAATGTTCGAAAGCAATAGCGGCTGCAATTGATGGAATAAGGCAACTATAATCCAAGCTTCTGTTTTTCTGGAAGGTATACAAAGTATCCAATTATAAGGCAAATCACTGGCATCTGAAGCGCCAAGCCAACCGGTGATGATTTTTCGCAGTGGATTTACTGTATCCTCCGCGGGTGGACATGGCTGGTTACATGGAAGATCATCATGCGGTGGGTCTTGAATTCTAGCCTCTGCATAGTTCTTTGTTGCAACATCCGCATCGATGTGAATAATGATTGCGTCGAAATGAGTTAAAGAAACATTTGAAGCAATTCCTTGACCCATAGAGACGATTTGACGGCACCAACGGTAGACACCTCCCCATCCTCCTCCGGTCGGGCTGAATCCGCCGCCAAGTTCAACCTCTGGTTGTAACATTGTTAAGATAAATGGTGTGGCGAGAATGCTTTTTAATGCTGCTTCAATTACAATTTTATCTGTCACTCCTTCACAAATCAATGCAACTCGTGGATTAGACATTAGGAACACCCCCCAAATGTCCCATCATCCAAAGACGTGATAACGGCCAGCCTTTTTCCTCACTAAGTGAGCGTAACTCTTCAGTAATAACAACGCGATTTACCTGAGTATGTCCCTGGTTATTTCTATCAACGGTGAATAAGCGTACGCTGTCATCATCAAGTGGAAGTCCATCGAGAAATGCAGGATTATGCGCTGTAAAGATGATTTGGCGATCATGGGGCAACCAATCGCAGATTGCAGTCGCTAATCGCCAAGCCAACCGTGGATTCAAGGTCTGATCCAGATTATCGATCGCTAGGCATTTGGGAGCACTTGGGTGTAAAGCTAATACCAGACATAATAGGACGTATAGGACACCCTCACTGGCATCATAAGCACTCAGAGTACCCTTTCCACTACGCATGTAACGATCCCAAAATCGCAGCACAATCTTTGGTTGCGGCACTGATGAGGAAACATGAGATGATGCTATTGGCGTAGTACCAATATACGAAATCCAATCAATTAAATTATTCAATCCTTTAATAATATCATTAAGTTTTGGGATAATATTTTTAAACCGGAAGTAATTAAGCTCACGAAATGCTTCTGCAAGTCCACCTCCAGCGAGACCTACGGGTTTACGTGTTTGCTGATCAGTAACAAGTCCTCGTAAGGTCGGAGTATTCGGTGCAAATATCGCATATTCACGCAGTAAGTCAATCAAATGTTTTGCGGGATTATCCTCACTCAATTCAACCATCTTTAGAGCAGCAAGCCCTTGTTCTTCGTTTTTAACTCCCTCTTTTGCACGAATGCCTCGGCTTATAATCTTATCATTTTGGAAGAGAAGCTCCTCTGTTTTGAATTGCCATGCCGGAAGTGGTTTCTCAAGAGGATTATTTAGAGAGACACTGTATTTGGTATTGTTCGAACGCACTTCAAAATAGATATGCGGTGCAATTCTGGAAAAGAAAGCACTTTTATAAAGACGTGGAACTCCGGGACGCACACCACGGCGCATTAGAGATTCATCATCCACCCTCCCCGAAGCAGCAGCGGATAAGACTCCAAGGGCTTCAAGAATATTACTTTTCCCGCTGCCGTTTGCGCCAACAAGCACATTCACTCGACCAAGATCGATCTCTTGATCGACAATGGATTTGAATGAGCGAATTATCAGTTTATCAATTATCATGAATATCTCCGGAAATAAGTGTCGGATTCGGAGACCCGATATACGCAATTTTACTCTTCCGCAAAAATCCCGATTTTACCATATTTCTGGATACGTTCTTCAATCAATTGTTCAATTGGAATGTCTTTCAATATCTTCAGGTGATGGAGAATCGCATCCTGAACGCGCTGGGCAGCGAGGTCCCAGTCCTGGTGTGCGCCACCGCTGGGTTCGGGAATTAGTTCCTCCACGATCCCCAATTCCTTCAAATCGTTGGCGGTAAGTTTCAGGGCTTCCGCCGCTTTGTCCGCCAGACTGGAATCTCGATAAAGAATCGAAGCGCAGCCTTCAGGACTGATGACGGAATATATTGAATACTGCAGCATTAGAATCCGATCGGCAATCCCGATAGCCAACGCCCCCCCCGAACCGCCTTCGCCGATCACCACTGCAATAATCGGCGTCCGCAAAGCGCTCATCTCAAACAAATTTCGGGCGATCGCCTCCGCTTGACCCCGCTCCTCTGCGCCCAGTCCAGGATATGCGCCCGGAGTGTCTATCAGGGTGATCACCGGAAGATTGTACTTCTCCGCCAGTTTCATCACTCGAAGCGCTTTACGATAGCCCTCCGGATTCGCCATTCCGAAGTTCCGGAAGAGGTTCTGCTTCGTGCCGCGTCCCTTCTGGTGACCGATCAGCACCACCCGCCAGCCTTTTATCTTGCCCAGTCCCGCGATGATCGCATGGTCATCACGGAACTGGCGATCCCCATGCAGCTCCTGGAAACACTCTGTGATGCGCTCGATGTAGTCCATTGTATAGGGACGACGGGGATGACGCGCCAGTTGCACCTGCTGCCAGCGTGTCAGATTATTGTACACATCTTCACGCAACTTTTTCGCTTTCTCTTCCAATCGCAAGATTTCATCGGAGATGTCCACCTCACCGCGGTTGACTAGCTCCTTCATCTCAACAATCTTTCTTTCCAATTCGACAATCGGTTTTTCAAAATCAAAGACAAATTCTCGCATATTATACTCATTTATTAGTTAATTGTAATTTGATTTATATTAGTAAAAATTCTTTTGTATTATATAGTAATAATTA
>CAZCRQ010000080.1:0-4224 GCA_964501095.1 uncultured bacterium
CGGAGGGATCGCAAGCACGGAGGGATCGCAAGCACGGAGGCTTACGCTACCCCTCTATGAGGAGTAGCATGGGCGTCCCGCCCATGTAGAGGGGTAGCGTAGGCGTCCCCGCCTGCGAGAGTAAGGTGTCACCTGCGAGAGTAAGGTGTCACCTGCGAGAGTAAGGTGTCGCCTGCGAGAGTAAGGTGTCAGCCGAGGACGGCTGACACCACATAACCTGATATACAATGAGTTGTATTTTTGGAATCATAGTTACCCTGCACAACAAGTAGTGCAGGGCACTCGATGAGGATTTTTGAATTCTTAAGACAGCCTGTTCCATGGGAATGACTCCCTGAGTGGCACTCGGCACATTAAGTTTATTTATTGAATAATATAAAGTTAAAGCATAATTAACGAATTTAAGGAGAAAGCATGAGAAAAGGATTAATCTTGGCTGCATTGCTGTGGGTAGCGAGTGTGCTGCTTACAGGATGCAACCTCTTCAGTTTCACCGCACCGGAAACGCCGGATGATAAACTCTTGGATGCACAGGAGGAATATCAGAATGGCAACTTCCAGGAAGCATTAAGGTTGTACAATGAGATCTTGGCGGAAGAACCCAATAATGCCAGTGCGTTATATGGCCGTGCGAAAGTAAGCATCCGTGCGACCGGACAGAATCCGATTACCCTAATCGCCGAAATCTCTAAGCTGAACATTCATCCGGACCAGATTCTGAATCAAGTGAGACTGCCCTTTATGGATCCTGTCGAATGGAATTATTCCAAAGCGGACTCTCTCTTTCAAGCTGTCATCATCGCCAAACAGGATCTGAAAAAAATATACGACGGCAAAGCCTTCAATGATGAATTGAGAGCAGACGACGTTACCTTGGACTATACCTCCGTCCTGGCACTTTACTCGATTCTAAAGTTACGGGACACTTTAGCTCCTTATGATTCGATTCAATCCAATGATATCAATCCGATAGCTTTATTCCAATATCTCCCTGATGGATCGGATTTCGATTTTGAGAACCGCGCTGCTTTCCTAGCGTTGTTGCCCCAGATACAAGCTGACGTGATTTACAGTGTCATGTCCTTAATCTATGTGAGCACGGATAATATTATAGATTTAATCGAGGATAAAATAGAAGGTATTGATCTTGAGGGTATGAACGAAAATTTGAACGAGATTTTGGGAGTGATTACGGACAATCTTGATGGTACATTCACTTTAGGTGATGATGGATTATCCGAATTTTGGCCCTCAGACATACCCTTTGGTCAAGGTATTTATCCATGGCCTCCGGAAGGGGGTGAATGATGAATACAAGGATAAAACTGATCATTGCTGTCGGTCTGTTTCTGATGGCGAGTCTGGGTTTTGCCGGGCGTCGTTATGTTCCGACTGGCGCCGTTTTGCATCGCAATATCGCCCAAATGGGAATGGGTGGTCTGACAACCACCATCTCCACCAATGCTCATACATTTTTCTATAACCCGGCGCTTCTAACGAAGCAGAAGTTCGCTTTGGAGATTACTCCATTGGTGATCGGGTTGGATAATGATTTTGCTGATGTTGCCGATTTTGTCGACAAACACGCAGATGACTTTTCGGATCTTGACTCCATGGCGATAAACGATCCCACCGCGATGAATAACTTTCTTGCTGACAGCCGCTCGTTCGATAACGAATATCTCGGGGTAAAAGTCGCTCCCTATTTTGGTTTAGCTTTCCGGAACTTTGGGCTTGGCGCCTATGGTCAGATGAATGCGGATGTGAAACTGGATCAAGGCGTAATCGTGCCGGCATTAGGGATGCGGGGATTTTTCGATACTGTCATCGGGCTTGGATTCGCAAAAACGAAGACCATCGCTGGTCATGACTATGGAATCGGAATTGCGGGACGTGTAATTAGCCGGCGTCAAATTTCCAGCACTCGCATCAGCGCTTCTGATGCTACCAGCGGCAGCGATGTTTTTACCACCGCCCAAGATGAATTAGAAGACGCCAAGAATGGATTCGGGATCGATCTCGGGATGATTCGCACATTTAAGGAAAATCTGGATGTTGCATTCGTAGTGCGAGATCTTGTCGGCTCTATGGATGGATGGGTTAAACCAAACTTGAATATCGGCGTCATGTATCATATTCCCTTTGCTGATAATATCCTGTTAAAACGGTGGGATGTTGGAATGGAAGTCATCGATCTTATGAATCGTCAAGGAGTCAGTTATTTCCAGAAAATGAATTTTGGTTCTGAATTGAACATGTTAGCGGGTTTGGTCAAACTTCGCGGCGGATTTCACCAGGGTTATCCTACCTATGGCGCAGGTATTGCTTTGCTCTTCCTGCGTGTTGATTACGCCTTCTTTACGCGTGAACTCGGCACCGCTCCGGGAATGCTCCCCGAAGAATCGCACTATATCCAACTCTCGCTGGGATGGTAAGCAGCAAAGGCGAAAGGGGAAAGGCATAAGTAGCATGGGCGTCCCGCCCATGTTATTCTTGACGTTTTCCCCTTTCGCATTTCCCTTTCCCCTTCCATGGGCGGGATGCCCATGC
Source organism: uncultured bacterium (assembly GCA_964501095.1). GTDB lineage: Bacteria > Electryoneota > Electryoneia > Electryoneales > Electryoneaceae > CAZCRQ01. Next base: position 2,551 of record CAZCRQ010000080.1, read on the forward strand.
TACACTTGACGTTTTCCCCTTTCGCATTTTCCCTTTCTCCTTTCCCTTTCCCTTTCCCTTTCCATGGGCGGGACGCCCATGCTACACTTGACGTTTTCCCCTTTCGCATTTTCCCTTTCTCCTTTCCCTTTCCCTTTCCCTTTCCATGGGCGGGACGCCCATGCTACACTTGACGTTTTCCCCTTTCGCATTTTCCCTTTCGCCTTTCCCTTTCGCATTTTCCCTTTCACTTTAATCCCTTATTTCGGGCTATCCATTTCAAAATCAACCAGCCGATAAAACAACCAATCATATAGTGCGGGAAATCCCACCAGACAAAAGTCGTACCGATCAATGCCGCCCCGAGAAAATTACTGCGTATTTTTTCGAGAATAACCGGATGCCAAAGTTGCAGGATTTCAAGGAGGGAGGTTCCGATAAATACACAAACAGGGAGGAATGAAATGTTGCGTCGAGAAGGGAAAAGGAGGAAGAAGAAAAGTATCCAAAACACTTCATAGAGCAACCCGGCGCCGTAATCGTTAAACCAGTGATGCCCAAGACCGGAATAGTATTTCATTCCAAAGCCCAGGAGGATGATCCAGCTTAAATGAATCAGCAGAATGAAACGAAGTGATCTATATTTTCTCAGATTCAAGAAATTCCCAATGCTTTATTCTATGGCATTCTCAGGAAGAAGCGATATATATTGAAAGTAATACTCAGTCTGATCTGGATTCAAAGCGGATAAACTCAGATGAGCTTCAAATCGTTATCCCATGAAGAGGCGGTCCAAAAGATCATCAATCTCGAAGATCTTCCCACATTGCCGGCGGTCGCCCAACGAGTGATTGATTTGGCGCAGAGCGAGAATGTCGATTTTAAAGAATTGAAAAAGATCATCATTACCGATCCCCCGTTGACAGCCAGGGTGCTGCGGGTGGCGAATTCCAGCTTCTATGGCAGACGCCTTCCGGCAAGGACCGTCGAGGATGCCCTTGTAACCTTGGGGATTCATAACCTACTGGCGATCTGTAACACTATCGGCATTTTGAAATCTTTTGATATCTGGCAGACTTTTAATTTCAGTCGTGCGGAATTATGGCGTCATTCCTTAGCTACAGCGTTTCTCGCGAAGAGCCTGGAATTTCGCAAGATGCTGAATCTGGAGCAGAGTCCCGATCTGTTTCTCTGCGGTTTGGTGCATAATATCGGTTGGATTATCTATGATCATCTCTTCTCCCCTATTCTGGCAGCCGCTCTTACTACTGCAAGGGAGGTGCTTGAGTGGACGTTGGAGATCGAACGTAGTTTGATGGGAATCAACCATGCGGAAGCTGGAGCGATATTTCTCCGCAAATGGGGACTACCTGAGGATGTTTGCGAAGTAGTTCAGTATCATCACAATCCCAATCAAGCTGGTGAGCTGGCATCCTTTTCCGGAATCCTGCAAATTGCCGCCGCCCTCTCGCCCCATCGATTCGCACTTGATCTTGAGTTTGACAGAGTCTGCGATAAAGTCCCGCATTTCTTGGAAAATACTGAAGGCAACGCTGCATTATTGGAAATGCACGAACGTTATGATACTCACATTCGTCAGGCGGGCGTGATGGCTGATCTGCTGCTGGAGTGGCTGTAAAAGGTTGGGTGCCCTGCACTACTTGTTGTGCAGGAATAATGAGGTTGGGTGCCCTG
>CAZCRQ010000080.1:4324-11155 GCA_964501095.1 uncultured bacterium
AGGTTGGGTGCCCTGCACTACTTGTTGTGCAGGAATAATGAGGTTGGGTGCCCTGTATAGTCACCCTGCACAACAAGTAGTGCAGGGCACCCAGCACTCAGCAAACGTATCATGGGCGGGACGCCCATGCTACCTTTTCGGATTCGCCAACACCGCTTTTGTACTCAATGTCTCTCCATTGCGGATGAATTGCACTTCCACTTCATCACCCGCCTTCTTTTGACGCAGAGTGAAAGTAAAATCGTAGATGTTATCGATAATCACCTCATCCATCCTGATCAGGATATCCCCTTTTTGCAGACCAGCCAATTCAGCCGGCGAGCCTGAGCAAATCCCCTGTAGACGAACTCCATGAACAGAATCCGGCTGAGCAAAATCGGGAATAGTTCCAAGGTAGGGATGCGACTGGCTACCCATATCTTGTAATTCAATTGGAGGGGCTTTCTCGACATAAGTCAATGCTACACCTGGTTCAGCCAAGACTTCAATAAACCGTCGGCTGAAATCGAAAACATTCTTCAAACCGATAAAATTCAGTTTCTCCACATCATCGCCTGGACTGTGGTAATCTTCATGAGCGGCGGTGAGCGCCTGAAGAACCGGAATCCGTTCACTGTAAAAGGAGGTTTGATCTGATGAACCATAATCATTGCCGCTCATCGCCAATCGAATAGGTAATCCTTCCGCAGCCTGTTTGGCAAGCGGCTCCAACTCTATCGCACTGCGAATCCCTAAAAGGATCAGAGTGCTGTCCTGCATCCTTCCAACCGTGTCGAAGTTGAACATGAACCGAATGGAATCTAGCGGTTGCGGAGGATGATGGACAAACCAGTTCGATCCCGCCAAATCGACTTCCTCACCGGTGAAAGCGAGAAACCACAAGGTCGGTCCCGGCGGATTCTGCTGGAAGTATCGCGCTAGTTCCAATAAAACAGCGACACCACTGGCGTTATCATCCGCTCCATTATAAACCGCATGGACTCCCGGCGCTGTACTCCCCTCCTGACCATATCCGAGATGATCATAATGCGCCCCGAGAACGATCACCCTGGAATCGCCTTCAAGAACCGCACCGACATTTTTTACCGGGATTTTATCGTCTCTGATCTGAACTGCCAGGGTATCGTTGCTGAAACCCAAAGGCTGGATTTCTCTGCCCTTAAGCGGTTCGACTCCCCAATCCAGGTCAAATTTCTGAAAGTAGGAGCCTGGGAACATTGTTTGTAATGAAAGGTTTGAGAAGTAATCGGCGATATACTGGGCGGCACTGTCCAATCCGGCAGTTCCGATTCCTCTGCCTTCACGGGCGTCATCAGCGAGATAAGCAACGTGGTTGAACAGTCGGTTGGTGATTGATTCATCAGCGTTAAGTCGCCCAGGCAAGGTGGAAGAAATAATACTACTTGCCAGGAGTAAGACTAATAAGATTCTTATGGTCATAGATTTTTCCGCATCAGTTCATGTTTCCTGCACAACAAGTAGTGCAGGGCACCCATGAGTGACTCCCAAACATTCTCGGACAGCCTGTTCCAGGGGAATGAAGTCTCACGATTAGCAGGATAAAATATCACCAGGTTCCAGAGAAACTCAACCTGTCTTCTTTATTTTGGTTGCTCTTGCTCTATGTCTGAGCATTATACGATATTTAGATTTTGCCGTCGACTACGGAGAAAATACAGGTGAACCAGCTTTCTACAAACTTGATGACAGACAAATCCGATCTTCGCGTACATCATCTTATTGCCGGGGTAGTGTTTGTCATTGCCTTGATCGTCTATTTCAGCACGATTGCCCCGACGACCTCATTTTGGGATTGCGGTGAGTTTATCGCTTCATCCTACTCCTTAGGTGTCCCTCATCCCCCGGGAGCGCCATTCTATCTTATAATTGGGCGTCTCTTCTCCATGCTGCCAATAGTACATGACATCGGATTGCGGGTAAATTCGTTCTCCGCTTTAGTCAGCGCCCTGACCATCATGCTTACTTATCTGATTATTGTTCGCTTGATCCGCCGCTGGCGGGGCTGGGAGAAGACTGTCGCCGATAAGTGCGTCATCTATGGAGCGGCGTTCATCGGCGCCATGTCTTATGCTTTTTCGCACAGTTTCTGGTGGAATGCCGTAGAAGCGGAAGTGTATGCGATCAGCATGTTTTTCACGGCGCTCGTCGTCTGGTTGGCGGTTCGTTGGATGGACACCGCGGATAGTCCCGGGGCGGCCAAATATCTCTTTCTGATCGCTTATATTGTCGGACTCTCGACCGGCGTGCATCTTCTGAATGTACTTGCGCTCTCGGCGATTGTGCTCCTCATCTACTTCCAGAAATATCAATTCAGTTGGCGTGGATTAGTAATCGCCCTCCTCATCTCCTTCGCTTCGATCCTGATCATTTATCCGGGAATTGTCGCCGGAGTGCCCAAGATGCTGGAAAAGGGAATTGTTGCTTTGTCTATTGTCGTTATTTTAGGATTGTTTATTCTGATTTGGGCGGTTCGTAAGCGACATCACTTCATTTCCCTGGCTATTTTCAGCATTTTATTGATCTTTATCGGATATTCCACCTATACCGTGATATATATACGATCCAATAAAAATCCCGAAATCAATGAAAATCAACCAGATACGGTAGAACGACTGATCAGTTATTTAAATCGCGAGCAATATGGCTCCAGCGGACCGATAGAGCTGCAAAATGTCGGATTGGGAGGGCAGGCGAGGTTGAAACACGATGGTGCAGCTTTCATTCCACTCTCTTCGGAAAAAATCCTCCGTTTCAATATCCTCGAACGCGTTGCTCCGTTATGGAGCTACCAGATCAATAAAATGTATCTCCGTTACCTTTCCTGGCAGTACTTCATCGGGGAGTTGGGACAGCCGTTTTTAATCCCCTTCATTGTTGGTCTATTGGGGATGCTGTGGCATTTCATGCGTGATTGGAAACGGGGGACGGTGATTATGATGTTGTTTTTTATGACCGGTCTCGCCATCATTTTTTACCTCAATCAGGAAGATCCCCAGCCGCGGGAACGTGATTATTCCTATGTCGGCAGCTTTTTTGCCTTTGCAATTTGGATCGGAATCGGAGTCGCTGCTATTTTCGAATTGATGGAGGATCTTCTTCGTCAGAAAGGGGAAAAAGCGCGCCAGGCAGTCGCATTCGGCACGGTTTTACTCGCTTCCGTCGCTATTCCCCTCAACATGCTGCTGCAGTCCTACCACACCCATGACCGTACCGGCAATTATGTCGCTTGGGATTATTCTCACAATCTTCTCGAGACCTGCGCCCCGAAGGCGATGATTTTCACCAATGGAGATAACGATACCTTTCCGCTTTGGTATCTCCAGGTAGTTGAAGGCATCCGACGAGATGTTCGGGTGATCAACCTGAGTCTTCTGAATACCAATTGGTACATCAAACAGTTGCGAGATCGTGAACCCCGTCAGCCAATCACTCTCTCGGATGAGTTCATCGATGATAAGCTCACCGCACATTCCGATGAAGCATTGCTGCTGCGGTATTGGCCCAAGGGACAACAGAATTGGAGTGTCGATAAACCTGACAGCGGGAAGATGACCTGGCAGGTGCCGGCTTCGCTCTATATCAACACCGGCACTCCGGGGGAAACGCCGGGGAAACCCAATTTCCTGAGAATTCAGGATGTGATGATTCTCCATTTGATTCAACAGAATAGATGGAAAAATCCAATCTATTTCGCCGTGACAGTTTCTTCCAGCAACCTGGTGGGATTAGCGGAATACCTGCAAATGGAGGGATTAGCGTTTCGTCTACATCCCAATAAAGTTCCAACGATCGATGAAAAAATTATCAGAAAGAACCTTTTTGAAACCTATGCCCCTCACTATCGGAATTTGAATAATCCAAAGGTCTATTTATTCGACAACGTGGTCAAATTATTGCAGAACTATCGCAGCGCCTTTATCCAACTTGTCTATGAGTACTATAAGGATCTACCCCCTTCGGGAATTCTTGCTCCCAGCGGCATTCCGGATGAACAATGGGAGGAGCGGTTTGAAGAACTGGCGCTGCATGAAAAGGCTTTATTCACCCTGCGGAAAATGGAGGAATTTCTGCCTGAAGAAAATATCCCCCTGGACAACCGTGAAGTCTTGCTTCAATTAAGTCGGATCTATTTCGATCTGGGAGCCAAGGAAGAAGGCACCAAACGTTTGGAAAAGGTGTTGAAGCTCTCCGGTAATCGTATCGACGCCCGTCTGCAGGTTGCCTTTTATTATTATGAGTATGCTCATGATCCTGATAAAATGGAGGCGATTATCAACAAAGTATTAACTGCCAATCCAGCGGTTGAACAATTGTTCAATATCGCAACTCTTTATGAACGGGCGAACATGAAGGATCGTTTGATCCAAACGTTGGACACCATCGGCTCGCGCCCCGGACTGTCACGTAAAGAACAACTGGACTTGGCAAGTTATTATTTTACAATAGGAGTCAATGAAAAAGCGAAAATGATCTATGAACGGTTATCGCAGCAGGGAGAAGGAGATGGGGCAGTGTTGGGTGGGCTGTTGGAATTATACATCTCGATGAACGATACCGCTCAGGTTGTCTCGCTTTTGCAGGATTGGACACGAAGGAATCCTGGGGACCAACGCGCTCTGGATCTGCTCAAGGAATGGTCGGACTAAACAATCAGCGAAAGTAGTAATGACAACTGCACAGAATACTTGGACGATAAGCGTCATCATCCCGCATCTTAGCAATCTCGAACGGTTGGATGCCTTACTGTGTGATTTGAAAATCGAATGCGAGATCACCTCGGGTGTGGAGGTGGTTCTGGTCGACAATGCGAGTACTGATGGTTCATCGGAAGAAGCAGAAAAGCGGCATCCATGGATCAGGATGATCAAACTCCAGAGGAATTACGGTTATGCCGGCGGTTGCAATCGCGGAATTCAACGAACGAGAAGCAGATGGATTCTCTTGCTTAACGATGATGTTCGACTCCGGAAAGGTTGCCTTCAGGAGCTTTTATCTGTTGCAGAGTCAAATGATACTATAGCTTCAGTACAGCCGAAAATCCTCTCTCTCCAACAACCAGATCGTTTTGATTACGCCGGAGGTGCCGGGGGGATGATCGATCGTTTCGGCTATCCTTATGCCTTGGGTCGAATCGGTGGCGACTTGGAGAAGGATTACGGTCAATATGACCAGAGTCGTGAGATCTTCTGGGCGTCCGGCACGGCTTCTTTATGGCGGCGAGCGACATTGGAACGGATCGGACTACTTGATGAACGCTATTTCGCTCATCAGGAAGAGATCGATCTCGCCTGGCGCGCCTGGATCAACGGCTGGCGATGTTTGTCCGCGCCAAAAGCGGTCGTTCTACATTTTGGCGGCGGCACCCTCTCGTACCAGGCGTGGTGGAAGATGTTTCTCAATCATCGCAACAGTCTGATTACTCTGGCGAAAAACGCTCAAAGGCGCGATTTACTGTATTTACTGCCGGTAAGGTTTATTCTGGATCATGGAATTGGAGCGGCGGAACTACTCTTGGGACGGTATAAACGTTTGCCGGCGGTCTGGTTGGGATGGATTTCATTCCTCCGCCATTATCCCTTATGGATCAAGCAACGTAAAAAAATACAAGAACTTAGGGTAAAAAACGAGGATGAGCTGGAGCATGTGATATACCGTGGGTGCATCCTGGTCGAGTATTTACGAGGAGTCCGGAGCGCCTTGGAGCTTGCAGAGCATCCAGTTTCATATTACATTAAGTCGGTTAAAAAAAATTACGACAATCAGCGGACTCTCTAGAGGGGTTCGCACTAACGGATGATTCAGGAGGCCATCCATGCTGCGTAGGTTAGGGCTGCTTGCTGGGATGATCGTGGGTATGTTGCTGATGACAACCCTGTCTTTGGCACAGGATGTTTCTGTGTTTAACCGTCGCCCCAAGATCGTGGATCACAAATACGGCATCTTGGTAACTGGCGGAGGCAGTACGTACTTGATGGACGATATAAACGATTTTCGCTTGCCGAGTAACGACCATCGAGTACGCGGAAACAGTGAAGACGCCCAAATGGGCATCAGTTACGGACTTGCCTTATTGTATCGTTCCCATGAAAAGTTTCGCTGGACAATCGGTTACACAAAACTTGGTGATGATCGTGCTTATTCATCCTGGGCTGGCGCACAGGGTACAGCTGTCGAGTACGAGCAGAAAGTCAGTGGAAGTGAAGTTTACCTGATGGGAAGTTACCTGTGGTATGTAACCGACTGGTTGCATTTCCATCTGGGCGCCGGTCCATCGATTGTTACTGGACATCTTGATCGATCGTATACGGCATCCACTGACAACAATTTTGACAATGCAAAAGGACGTGCGTTCGGTCTGCGCGCCCTCTTCGGTCTTGAAGTCATGTTTGCCAAGAACCTGGCGCTCCATCTCGCTGGCGGCGCACGCTTTGCCAATGTTCCCGAATTGAACTACGAAGATCGTTATGGGAACACGGTTTCTGCTAAATGGGATCCCAATCCCATGAAAATGGCGGCTGATTTCACCGGTGCTTTCGCAGAAGCCGGACTCAGGTTCTATTTTGAACCTGCGACAAAATTCTGGAAACTTTAATCATGATTGTTTCCGCATCAGTTTGAAACCCCCTACTCGGGGGTTTTTTTATCGGATTTTTCAGAGAAATTGATATAGAAATTGACTAATCATTAGTCCAAGAGATAACACGTCGAGTTCTCGCAATAACTAATCCAGAAAAAATTATTTTCGTGCTGTCAGCCGTCCTCGGCTGACGGGGGAGTTTTCGTGCCGTCAGCTGTCCTCGGCTGACGGGG
>CAZCRQ010000081.1:0-5257 GCA_964501095.1 uncultured bacterium
AATCAATAGAGATCATTCACCTGATCTCTCCACTTTAGACTCCAGGGACTCTTGGCTGTTTATCTTCCCAGGGCAAGCCGCTCGGCTAGGAATCGTGATAAACCGGCATTTAATATAGCTTTCCCGGCAGCTTGTAGGTTATAAGTCAGACGAATCAAGCGACGCTCCCCGGTCTCACTGTCAAACAGGGTATAAGCCGCACGTGGATCTCCATCACGTGGTTGACCGACCGAGCCGACGTTTATCAAACGTCCTCGACGTGTCCGATGATCGTTGGGAACATGAGTATGTCCGATGAACACGGTCGCAGTGGGCGCATGAGCCATGGCGTGTTCCGCATCAAAGTCGGAAAAAATATAAAACCATTGTTCCGGCAGCAAGGGGCTGGCATGAACGAAGTAGATATTGAATTCCTGATGGTCGAGAGGTAATCCGCGCAGATATTGGTTATGCTCGCGGGTCAAGACTTTCCGTGTCCAGAGCGCGGCGTGGAAGGCGAATTGATTGAAAGCGCCGATGTCTGTCAATCCCACCGCTGCATGATCATGGTTCCCGGCAATCACCTTGTCAACATGCTGGTGAATAAGTTCAAGACACTCATTCGGATAAGCGCCGTAGCCAACAACATCCCCCAGACAAATAATTCGTTCCGGATTGTTCTTCTCGATGTCTGAAAGGACGGCTTCCAAAGCATGCAGGTTGGCATGAATATCGGAAAGAATTGCGTAGCGCAAACGTCATACCTCTCAAGATCTATCATCAGCGACAGATTTTTTCTGCTTCTTCAGGTTCCGATTTTTCTTCCGTTTAGCTGATTTTGCCGGATTTCTCATCGCATTGCCCTGCTCATTTTTATAACTACGAATTTCCGCTTCCCGCTCCAGATAGACAGAATCAAGAATTCCATTTATAAAGCTTCCGGATTGATCGGTACTGAATGCCTTGGCGACTTCAATAGCTTCGTTGATGGTGACTTTTGGCGGAACATCAGGCATGAAGAAGAACTCGCAGAGCGCTTGGCGAAGGTTTAAATGATCCATAAGCGCTATTCTGTTTAAATCCCAACGTTCTGATTTTTTACGTATCAATTCATCAAGAAATTGGCGATGTTGGCAAGTTAACTGGAGAAGGTTATAAGTAAATTGGAAGTGGCATTTGACTATTTCACCATGAAAATAAGATTCAATCAAAATTCTATTCAATCTCCACAGTTCGGGATCGGATAAAGCCATCATGCCTTGCTGTATCAATTCAGTGGCTTCAGCGGGAAGCGTAAAACCTATCCAATACTGTGGGGCATAAAAGCTGCGATGCAGAAGGAGAGCATTCAAAACCGCGAGAATTTCCTCCTGAATCGCCTGATCAAACTGTTTTTTCTGACTTTGCAGATCAATTTTCATCAGCAGGTCAGTGGAACAAGCTTCACGAATTCGTGAAATGGGAGTGAGTTTCTCCGACTTGGATTCCGTGGCAATTCTCAGGAGAAAATGGTGCCAATTTCGAATATCCAAGCGTTGAAATTCCAATGAAAACAGATCGTTAAAGGCATCCTCAGGAGAATGTTCCCCGATTTCCACTGCATAGAGCAATTGTAAAGAACGGATTCGGGCTTCATGACGACTACTGGCGCCCCCGATTTTCATTTAAGCTCCATAAGAACAAGCGGTGCAGCGCCTTTAATCAGAAAAGCGCTGCCCGAATTCGAGATACCCAATTATTCAAAATGAACCGGCATCAGCCAGTTCCACTTATCTTCAATCTTCCCATCGATCAGTTGGAAAAAGACTTCCTGCAGCATTTTAGTAACCGGGCCGCGTTTGCCTTCTCCAATTTTTACCTTATCGATACTCCTTAAGGGAGTGACTTCAGCGGCGCTTCCCGTGAAAAAGACCTCATCAGAGATATAGAGCATCTCCCGTGGAATCATCGCTTCGCACACTTCGATCCCTTGATCGCGGGCAAGTTTAATAATGGTATCCCGGGTAATGCCAGGCAAGACGCTGTTCCCGAGAGGTGGGGTGATCAACTTACCATTGAAATAGATGAAGATATTCTCACCTGATCCCTCCGAGACATACCCATTGGAATCGAGTGCTATTCCTTCGACATACCCGTTGGCGATGGCGTCAAGTTTGATCAGTTGGCTGTTCATGTAATTGGCGCCACTTTTCGCCAATGCTGGGAAGGTATTTGGCGCCATTCGCGTCCAGGAGGAGACACAAACATCCACACCTTGTTCAATCGCTTCCGGACCGAGATACTTGCCCCAACGCCAGGTCATAATCACCACTTCCACCGGACAGGCGCGCGGATCCACTCCCAAGCTGTGGTATCCGCGAAAAACCACCGGACGAAGATAGGCATCACGATCCCCATTCACCTTCAATAACTCGATGCAGGCTTCCATCACCTCGTCAAAACTGAAGGGAACCGGCATACGATAAATTTTTGCGGAGTTAAATAATCGCTGGATGTGTTCCTTCAACCGGAAAACAACACTTCCCTTTGGGGTGTCGTACATCCGCAATCCCTCAAACACACTGCTGCCGTAGTGTATGACATGCGCACCAACATGAATAGTCGCATCGTTCCAGTCGACAAGCTTCCCTGAATACCAGATTTTTCCTGTTCCGTCGAAACCCATTCAGACCTCCTGATCGTTGGTTGTAGATTGCATATTGCAGTTATTATTCACGTCATCGCTAAATGTCTTATGGTACTCTATAATTTAAACGGTTTTACAGTTTATTGCCTCTTCACTCAAACGCTCCAGTTTCGAGAGCCATTCGTTGAAATGAGGATATTTTTTCTGAATTGTCGGCAACCCGATTTTCGAAACGATATCTAGCCTACGGAAGGTCGATTCACGGTTCACACGATCCACCACTACTATGTCTTTGGGTTCGAATTCATCAACTAAAATTACTAATCCAACAGCGCCCTGCCGATTACTATGCGTTGGATTTCATTTGTTCCTTCATAAATCTCAGTGATCTTGGCATCCCGGAAGTATCTTTCGACCGGGTAATCTTTGCAGTAGCCGTACCCGCCGTGAATCTGGATTGCTTCCAGAGCGCAATAGGTGGCGGCTTCACTGCAATAGAGCTTCGCCATGGCAGCTTCCTTGGTGTATTGATCGCCCTGGTCTTTTTTCCAAGCAGCGTGACGCAGCAGCCACCGCGCTGCGCTGATCCGTATCGCCATATCCGCAATTTTAAAGCGAATCGCTTGGAACGAGCTGATGGTTCTGCCAAACTGCTTACGTTCCTTGCTGTACTTTATGGATTGTTCGAGGCAAGCCTGTGCGATACCCAAGCCTTGAGCTGCGACTCCCAGGCGTCCGCTATCCAAAGCCGTCAATGCCACCTTAAAGCCGTCGCCATGTTTTCCAACAAGGTTGGCGTCCGGAACTCGGGCGTCTTCGAGGGCAAGCGAGACAGTATCAGTGGCGCGGATGCCCATCTTTTTTTCATGTTTTCCACGAATTACCCCAGGAGTATCGCGTGTGATGAGGAATGCGCTTGTCCCGCGGCTCCCCGCAGAGGGATCGGTCACGGCAAACAGCAGATAGGCATCGCAATTTCCGCCAGTAGTAATGAAGTTCTTCGAGCCGTTGAGAATCCAATGGTCGCCGTCTTTTATCGCTCGAGTTTTCATCGCTCCCGCATCCGATCCCGACTCCGGTTCGGTCAAGGCAAATGCTCCGATCCATTCACCACTGGCAAGCTTGGAGAGAAATTCGCTGTGGATATAATCATTGCCGAATTTCTCCAATGGGTAACTCACCAGGCTGTTGTGGACAGAGATGACGATTTCCGTGGAGGGATCGATCCTGGCAATCTCCTCCAACGCCACAACATAAGAGACGGTATCGAATCCCGATCCCCCATATTTCTCGGAGATTACCATCCCGCAGAAGCCTAATTCCCCCAACTTCTTGATGTATTTCCCCGGATAGATTTCCTTCTCATCACGTTCCTCCACTCCAGGAGCAAGCTCCTTCTCGGCAAATTCCCGCGCCGTTTGACGCACCATCTCCTGCTCTTCTGTCAGACGGAAATCCATGTTCGCCTCGTTATCTGTAATATTACTTCGGCTCAAAACATCATCGGTTTGGGATTCTTGGGATCTTCAGTGTAATCGTAGAACCCTTTTCCAGTCTTGTTTCCAAGGAATCCAGCGGCAACCATTTTACGTAAGAGTGGGCAGGGACGATATTTGCTGTCGCCCAATCCCTCATGCAGCACTTCCATGATCGCCAGGCAGACATCATTGCCGATCAGGTCAGCCAGGCGCAACGGTCCCATCGGGTGAGCCATGCCGAGTTTCATCACCCCATCGATCTCCGCCACTCCCCCGACGCCTTCCATCAACGCATACACCGCTTCGTTGATCATTGGCAGGAGAATACGGTTGGCGACAAATCCTGGGTAATCATTAACCAGGATCGGCGTCTTGCCCATTTTTTCCGCTAACTCTTTGACAACCATATAAGTTTCATCGGAGGTCGCCAGCCCCTTGATTACTTCGACCAATTGCATCATCGGCACTGGATTCATGAAATGCATCCCGATCACTTTGTCCGCACGTTTGGTATGGGCGGCAATCTCGGTGATCGAAATCGTTGAAGTGTTCGATGCCAGGATCACCTCCGGCGCGACCAGACCATCCAGTTTGGCGAACAGGTCATACTTGATCTGCTTGTTCTCGGTCGCCGCTTCCACGACAAATTCACGGTCTTTGATCGCCTTCAGGTCAGTAGTAAATACGATTCGACCAAGAGTGGCGTCCGCATCCGCCTGGGTGATTTTCTCCTTGCTCACCATCCGGCTAAGGTTTTTGGAAATGACATTCTTGGAGCGTGCGAGAAACTCCTCTTTTACATCGACCGCCAACACATAAAGTCCGGTTTGCGCCGCCACCTGGGCGATACCATTACCCATGGTGCCTACACCGATTACCCCTAATTTCGAAATTGCCATGATTGTCTCCTGAGGTCATACTAAATTGTCTTTTTTTTATAATTTATATAAATTTATAGGCATCCCCACAATCCTCTGCTCGATTAGACTTAAATACTATCCAACCTGTTGATATAATTGGGTAGCGTAAGCCTCCGTGCTTGCGATTCAACGTGCTTGCGATTCAACGTGCTTGCGATTCCTCATTGTGCAAGCAATTCGCGTGTTTACGATTTCTCGCAGGCAGGGACGCCTACGCTACAATACTACTTACACCATTTCCACTGCGAGCGCGG
>CAZCRQ010000081.1:5357-9219 GCA_964501095.1 uncultured bacterium
AGGCAGGGACGCCTACGCTACAATACTACTTACACCATTTCCACTGCGAGCGCGGTGGCTTCTCCTCCGCCGTTGCAAAGGGCGGCGATTCCGCGTTTTTTTCCTTTCTGCTTGAGGATGTGGAGCAAGGTGACGAGGATGCGCGCTCCGGAGGCTCCGAGGGGATGCCCCAGCGCAACTGCCCCACCGTGGATGTTCACATTCGAGCCATCCAATCCCAATTCGCGGTTATTGTATATGCTGACCACGGCAAAGGCTTCGTTCAATTCGAAGAAATCAACATCGCCGATCTTCCAGTTCAATTGCGCCAGGAGTTTCTTGACTGCGCCTTGGGGAGCGGTAGTGAACCACTCGGGCGCCAGGCTGAATGTCGACCAACCTTGGATTTCCGCGAGTGGTTTGAGCCCTTTCTGCTTCACCCAATCGGGATCGGCGACAATCAAAGCTGCACCACCATCATTGATCGAGCTGGCGTTGGCGGCAGTTACGGTGCCGTCTTTCTTAAAAGCAGGACGCAGGGTGGGAACCTTTTCCGGTTGTCCGCGACCTGGCTCCTCATCGGTATCTATAATTGTATCCCCCTTCTTACCAGGCATGACAATCGGGACAATCTCCTCTTTAAACCACCCGTTCTTGATCGCTTCATTGGCGCGACGGTAGGATTCCAAAGCATAGGCATCCTGCTGCTCACGTGTGATCTTGTGCTCCGCGGCGCAGAGTTCCGCGCAATTGCCCATGTGTTGATCGGAGTAGGGGTCCCAGAGCCCATCATGCATCATCATGTCGATAATCTGCCCGTGTCCGTAACGATAACCATTGCGCGCTTCCGGGAGAAAATATGGGGCAAGGCTCATACTTTCCATCCCCCCGGCAGCAACGACCTTGTTCTCACCAAGCAAAATCGAACCAGCGGCTTCCATCACCGCTTTCAGTCCGCTGGAGCAGACTTTGTTGATTGTCCAGGCGGATTTTTCATTGGGAATGCCCGCTTTTTTCGCTGCCTGACGGGCGGGAGCCTGGCCAACTCCTCCCTGAAGCACCATACCCATAATAACTTCATCTACATCATCCAATGCGATACCCGCCTTGGTCACGGCATTCTTGAGCGCTGCCCCTCCCAACTGAACCGCTGGGATACGTGACAAGGAACCCCCAAAACTGCCAACTGCCGTTCGTGTTGCTGACAAAATCACCGCTTTCTTCATGCTCGACCTCTATTGTTTACGGTTCTTCTATTTCCAAGATACCTCTCGCTATTATTTTCACAAGATAAATCTTAATCTGGCGTTAATCAAATCGGATCAAGAGCAGGACTCATTTTGGGGATTTCCACTTGAAATAGCGAGGAAACTTATTTATTGAGCCATTGGAATGCACGTACCAGGGCGTCATCGATTTTTCGAGTCGGTGTGTATTCCAACTCACGACGTGCCACATCACTGGAGAGAAATTCCCCCACCATTGCAAAATGCAGACCGACCATAGGGATCAATGGGGCATTCATCTTTGTCAGTTTCCCAATAATTTCAGAAAAGTATGCCAATGGTAGTAATGGTCTGGGAGAGATTGTAATCAGCGGCGCTTTGCGGTTTACAATACGTGAAATTCGTTGCATCAGAGCCGGAAGCGAGAGGTTTTCACCGCCAATTACATAGAGACGTCCTGTTTTACCACGTTCCAAGGCGCGACTGACTCCCTGGGCAACATCATGAACGTCGACCGCATTCGTTCTTCCGGAAATCATCACTGGGACTCTGCCGTGTGCAATGTCAAGCATCAATCTGCTAGTGGTCGGCTTAGGATCCTCCTCGCCAAAAACTGCTGTCGGAGCAACCACAACGCTGTCAAATTTAGCCGCATATTTCAAAACCTCCTGCTGCATGGCTCGTTTCACCCGGCAATATGCACTGAAGTCCCGCCAGTGGGGATAGGGAGCCTTTTCATCTTCGGCTCTGCCATCCGGGTAACGTCCGACGGCTGTCGGCGATGAAATATAGAGAAAGCGACGGATCGATGATTGAGAAAGAGCGGCGTGAATGTGATGAATTTGCCGGATACCCCGCTGCTCATGCGACTTCGGGCGGAGGGAATAAATTGGATA
Organism: uncultured bacterium; assembly: GCA_964501095.1. Lineage (GTDB taxonomy): Bacteria > Electryoneota > Electryoneia > Electryoneales > Electryoneaceae > CAZCRQ01. Next base: position 7,459 of record CAZCRQ010000081.1, read on the forward strand.
ATATCCCGCCGCATGAACCAGGGCATCACATCCCTGAACCGCCAGCTTGAGGGTGTGCGTATTTTCCAGGTCGCCTTCGATAAATTCAACCGGCAGATTTCGCAGCAGAAAGCGATCGGAAGTGGGGCGAACCAAGACCCGCACCTGCTTTCCCTCAGAGATGAACCTGCGGACAAGATGATGTCCGATGAAGCCGCTTCCACCGAGGATTAGAATTTTTGTATATGATCCAAGCATCCAGTGATTCCTGAAAATGTATTGTTTGTCATTCCAGCTTTTATTCTCCTTATTGCTTCTGCGATTTCTATAACTTCTTGTGTTCCTTGACGTAAATCCTTTAATGCCACCTTGGGATTATTAGCATCTGCCACTTCATCGGGTCCAACCACCGCCACATAGGGGATTTTCATTTTATCCGCATAAGTGAAGGGTTTTTTCATTTTACCAGTTGTCGGAAAGAGTTCAGCCGCCAAATCATGATCACGCATAGCGGTCAGAATTTTCAGGGCAGCGGGGATTTCTTCATCGCTGTAAGCGGAGAGTAGAACCGTGGTTACCGTGAAGGTTGACATATCAATCATGTTGAGCTGTTCCATAGCGGCAAAGATACGATCGAGTCCAATGGTAGTGCCGGTGGCTGGGAGATCTCGTCCACAGTAAAGCCCAATCAATTTATCATAACGTCCGCCGCCGGCAAGGGAGCCAAGATGAGGCTGCTGTGGTACGATGGTCTCGAAAACTGTTCCTGTGTAATAATCCAATCCTCGGGCGAGACGCGGCTCCAACCGCAGCCTCTCTGACGGTGTCTTTAAGGCATCCAATATGGTAAAGATATTCTGCAACGCCTGGATTCCTTCATGCGTCGCCTGATTTTGGGGTAATATTCTTTTCAGAGCGTCCAGTTTCTCCAGTGCTGTGCCTTCGAGGGCGAAGACTTTGTTCATTCGGGCGAATCCATCACTTGTCACTCCAGTCAGAGCCAATTCTTCGCGAACTCCATCAATGCCGATTTTGTCCAATTTATCCAGCGCTCGGCAGAACACCATCAGATCGCTCACCGGACGTCCCGCAAATTCACACAGCGATTCTAAGAGTCGTCGATGATTGACCAAAACCACCGCTTGACGTGATTCCCCGGTAAATCCCAGGATATTCACCAAATCCACCGTTAAGGCGATAATCTCGGCATCGGCGAGACCCTCCTCGGCGCCGATGGTATCGACATCGCATTGGTAAAACTCGCGGAATCTTCCCTGTCGAAGTTGGGGCTGATCGGCGCGCCAGACCGGCTGAATCTGGTAACGTTTGAACGGCATCAGCCATTCGGGGTGACTGGCGACCACACGCGCCAGAGGAACCGTCAGGTCGTACCGCAACGCTACCCGGTCATGGGGACGGTCATTCTTATAGTCCAATTTATAGATGAGTTTATCGCTCTCCTCCCCGTATTTTCCGCTAAGCACTTCGAGCATCTCCAACGCCGGGGTCTCCATCGGGCTGAAACCATACTTGCGAAACAATTCCTTGATACGTTGGATCAACCGTTCGCGCGGAATCATCTCTTGGGGCGTAAAGTCATGTGTGCCTTTGAAAGTGCGAGGTTTGATTTTAGCCATCATTCACTCTATAAAACCAGGGTAAGGTAGTTTTCCCGTTTCTTCAGCGTCAAGCTCGCTTGCTTCCTGAGCCTCTGTAAAACTACCTTGCTACCCGGGGTAGCGTAAGCCTCCGTGCTTGCGATTTCGTGTATGCAATCTCACT
>CAZCRQ010000081.1:9319-10805 GCA_964501095.1 uncultured bacterium
CTACCCGGGGTAGCGTAAGCCTCCGTGCTTGCGATTTCGTGTATGCAATCTCACTATGTCAGCCGAGGACGGCTGACACCACAAATTAGCGATATAGAAAACATCAAATAAACAAAGGAGTTATCAATGTCAGAGTTGAATACGCCGGTGCATATTTCCGACGCTAAATTCGAAGAGGAAGTGTTGAAATCCACCATTCCCGTCTTAGTCGATTTCTGGGCTCCCTGGTGCCCTCCCTGCCTCATGGTAGCGCCGGTATTGGAAGAACTGGCGAAGGAGCATGCGGGCAAAATCAAAGTTGTCAAAGTGAATACGGATGAGCATCAGAATCGGGCTGGCGAATTGAGTATTCGCGGCATCCCTACCCTGATAATTTTCAAAAACGGATCGGAGTTCGAGCGGGTGGTAGGAGCTGTTTCTAAAAAAGCTCTCCAGCAGATGGTCAATAGAGCAATAGCTTGAACACTACATCGACGCAACTTAACACCCCCACAGTTCTACTCGCGCTTAGCGTAATTGGAATTTGGGGGTTTTCGTTTGTCGCCATTAGGATAGCATTGGATAGTGTGGGTCCCGAGCAGCTAGTCGTCCTGCGCTTCGTTCCCACCCTGATCTTTTTTATTCCAATCATTTTCCTTTTCAGTCGTCGACAATTGCGAGAATTGTCCTGGCGTGATCGCGGCTGGCTGTTAGTTCTGGGCATCTTCGGGGTTGGCGTTTACAACATCTCACTCAACACTGGTCAGACCTATATCCCAGCCTCATTGGCGGCTTTGGTTATCGCTTTGAATCCAGCTTCAATTGCGATATTCTCCGCGATCGTGATAAAAGAGAAACCTCCCCTGCGAACCTGGCTGGGATTGGCGATCAGTTTCCTGGGAATTACGGTAGTGCTGTTGGCTCGCGGGGAAATGGGCAAAATCGACTGGCGCATGCTGATTGGCGTATTGATCACGCTTGGTGCACCGGTCAGTTGGGGAGTGTTTACGACTGGATTGCGTCACTTTTCCCAACGTTACGGCGCCTTTCTGCCCGTGGCTCTGGCGATGACTTACGCCACGCTGCCGTTGTTATTTGCCCCGTTATTCGATCCATCTTTAATCACCATCTCTCTGCACGCCAATCCATCGCTGATCTGGTCAGTTCTCTTTCTCGCCATCGCCTGCACGGTTTATGGATTCTCCGGATGGGCATTGGTGTTGAAACGAGTAGAAGCGGCAAAAGCCGGGTCATTTATCTATCTCGTGCCTCTGGTTGCCGCTTTTGGAAGTCGTTGGATACTGGATGAACCTCTGGACTTGCCTTTGCTCTTTGGAGCGCTGCTCGTTCTCGCTGGCGTATGGACGGCGACAGGGAGAAAAGCGCAGTTTCTCTCTGCTCTGGTAAAGTCCCGCTCGGAAAACAATTCATGTTAGTAGCGTAGGCGTCCCTGCCTGCGGAGGTCGCAAGCACGTTGAATCGCAAGCACGGAGGCTTACGCTACCCC
>CAZCRQ010000082.1:0-7856 GCA_964501095.1 uncultured bacterium
TTTTCAATGCATTGCGTAGTTTAGTGATACTGGAGATGAGCCGTTGGACAATAGTCTCCGCCGCTGCGATGTGCATGGCGGTGGGAAAGGTGTCATTGGAGGATTGCGCTTTATTGACGTCATCGTTGGGATGAATCGGATTCTTTGACCCCAGTACTCCCCCGGCAAGTTCGATGGCACGGTTGGCGATCACTTCATTAGCGTTCATATTAGTCTGTGTACCGCTGCCGGTCTGCCAGACCACCAGTGGGAAATGGTCATCCAGCTTGCCTTCGATCACCTCTTCGGAGGCTTTGATGATCAAGTCGGCTTTCTCCTTCGGCAGTACTCCCAACTCGGTGTTGGTGATCGCCGCCGCTTTTTTCAAGATACCCAAGGCACGGATGATCTCACGCGACATCCGTTCTCCGCCGATCTTAAAATTCATCAGGCTGCGAGCGGTCTGCGCTCCATAATAACGATCTGCTGGAACCTTGATCTCCCCCATCGTATCCCGTTCTATACGATATTCCATTCTATACCTCTGTTTTCGGATTTACTCTGTGAGTCACAGGAAGTGAATTTTTTATTTGCGAGGGAATCCCGTCCTTCACACCCATTCAGCTTCCTGAACGTTCATTTTTTCGCAATATACCGCTTTTCAACTTCCTTGTGCCAATTCGAGCACTTTCTTTACCAACTTGCCAATCCCCTTGTTCACCTGCTTGATGGATGTACCCAGCATATAAGCCGGGGTGGAGACGATTTTATGCTGTTCATCAACACAGATTTCGTCCACCTTGCAATAGACCGGTTCAGCGCCCATGGCTCTCAGTGTATTCGCTGTACCCGGATCATCGCCAGTGGTTAGTTTCACCATAATGCCTCTAGCACCCAGCACTCTGGCGATGACCGCTGGGGCGATGCACATCGGCGCAATGGGCTTCTGTTCACTATGAAAATCCAGGATCAACTTGGTCAACTGTTCATTCACGCGGCAATTAACGCCATCGACGGCAAAAGTGCTGAGGTTTTTCGCCGCCCCGAATCCACCCGGGAGGATCAAAGCGTCGAAGTTCTTGGCTTTCAATTCGCTCAGAGGTTTAATCGCTCCGCGGGCGATCCTGGCGGATTCCACCAGCATATTACGAGACTGCCCCTTTACCGGAGAACCTTTCAAATGATCCACCACATGCATCTGCTCCTGGTCGGGGGCAAAGCACTGGGCATCCGCTCCCTGCTCATCGAGATGAAGAAGTGTCAGCACCGCTTCATGCAACTCACTACCATCATAAACTCCACTGCCGGAGAGAACAACGGCTACCTTTTTCATGGCGATCTCCTTAAACTTTGGATTGTATTCCGATTGTTTTTAATCATGATGAAGTATTCTACGAGTAGATAACCGGCATGTCAAGGGAGAAAACCGATCGGTGAACATTCATCGACAGCAGGGAACGACGAGAGTCATCAGCAGGATGGACTTTTTCCTCATTCTTCTTTTCCTGTTGCTGTCACTGGGACTCACATTCCTGACCGCTCGCGGAGCACCCGGGAAGCGAGCTGTCATCTGGGTGGAGGGGAAACGAGTTGCGGTGCTGCCACTCGATCAACCCACACGTTTAAGTGTGACAGGGAATCGAGGAACCACGATAATTGAAGTGGATCATAAAGGAGTGCACATCATCGATTCTCCGTGTCCGAACAAAACCTGCATTCGCATGGGTTATGCAAGAAGAAACGGGCAGATGCTGATCTGCGCGCCCAACCATGTTGCAGTTCGAATTGAGAGTGATGAGAGTGACGATGTCGATGCGGTCACTGGATGATCCGTTTCTTTATTCATTTCGTCAAGCGAGTCGAATCTCGAGGCTGTCCTTGTGGACTGCCTGCGCGGTAGTACTTGCCGGGATTGAACATTTTCTCCCCCTGCCTTTGCCTTGGATTCGTCTGGGATTGGCGAATGGTGTAGCATTGCTCATCCTGTGGGAGAATGATTTCCCTTCCGCGTTGTTGGTCAATCTTCTAAGAGTAATCATCGTCGCCGCACTATTTGGGACCTGGTCAAGTCCAGCGCTTCTCCTTTCCCTGACCTCGGGAGTGGTCGCAGTTGCAGTAATGGCGGCTGCCCGACGGCTGGGCGGAGAGAAGATCGGGCTAATCGGTGTCTCGGTCTGTGGCGCCTGGTTTCATATCGCCACTCAATTTCTCCTCGTTGACTGGCTGTTTGTCCACGAGAAGGCGGTGATGACTTTGGCAGGACCAAGCCTGATCGCGGCGGTCATCTCGGGAGTGATGATCGGATGGCTGGCGGCGAAGCTGAGGCAAAGATTACCCCGAGCTTTGTTGCTGACACCGTGAACTTTTTTCAGGTGTACATGGTAAAACTCGATAAAGGGAGACATTCTTGGACAACCGAGAAAGCGAGAATAGAGGCGAAAATAGTCACATTGGATTTATCCTCTGCTTTTTGCTAGTTTTCAAGTGGCGACAATTCGATTACGAACGACATGAAGAGCGAATTCACGATGATTGGAGAATGGTTCAGACAATCTCTGAAACGCGGTGAGCTAGTCCTCATCAGCATCATCGGATTCCTCTATCTCTCCTGTACAAGCGCCAGCAATGGTCCGATAAATCCCTACGATCCCAATCAAAATCTCACCTTGGAGATAAAAGCTGAACGTAATGGAATAGAGGTTGGCGAATCGACAGAAATAATTGTATCCCTGGTGAATGACAGCCTGGAAGCGATCGATGATATGCTCTTAGATCTTTATGTCAGCCCGGAATCCGAAAATCTCGGTTCTCTTAGCCAGACGCGGGTACAAACCGATCAATATATGCCGGGAGGCATCTCGCCGGAAGTCTTCTTTCAAAGCCGCGCGCTGGGATCAGCCACGATTTTCGCCGTTCGCCTGGGCGCTTACGAAGCTAGGATGGATAGCGCAGCTACTGTGATCACCATTCTGGAATCTGCTTATAACCTCAATTTCGCCCTGAGTCAGACTACATTCCCTCATTATTATCAGAGTATGATCTTCTGTCGGATGTGGTATGGCGATCAGGACTCCGAGATATTCCAAGTCGGCGGCAAACGAGTTCGGTTCAGCGCTTATCTCCTCGCAGATCCATTATCACCCTTCGGAGAGTTTACTCCATCCAGTATCGCTACAACCAGCGAAGTTGATTACGACGGACTGCAAGGGGAGTATTATTTCTTTTCCTCCGTTCCTGGCGTTGGGGTGGTGGTAGTGCAGTATGATAATCAATTGGGAACAACTGTGCTCGTTGATACTGTTAATGTCAACGTAATGTAGTAGTTTATATCAGATAAAATAAGTTGTGTAAGTGCCGCTTTTTATTTTCGATAAATATCCGACATAGACTAGTAATATGCTTGCTTCGTCGGACTAATTAAGTGAATCTTTACATGTCCAATAAGCGAGTTGTACATACGAGGGCAAAGTTAACAGGGCAAAAAAGGAAATTTAAAATTCCTTTTAACCTTTGCCCTTTCAGCTTTGCTCTTCCGCCTTTACCCTTCCGCCTCTGCCCCTTAGCCTTTAACCTCACGGGTTATCTTCAGACAATTCGGACAAAAATCGAAGAGTGCGCTGGCAGCACTGAATTGGGAAAGTGTCTTCTTGAGGAAGTCCTTAAACTTTTCCAAATTCGGGATGCTCAATTGACCCTTTACTATGATTTACCGATTGGATTGGAGGTGACTCATATTCGGCAAACCGATTCAAAGGTCGTCACGGATGTAAAACGAGTGAGAGAGGATGAGTTCAGCCGAGAGGTCGATGACAACCGGTTTCTCTCCCCCCAGGACGCCCATGTCAGCGAAATGATGACTCACCGTGGACGGTTGGTGGGGATGTTGTTATTGGGATCGAAGGAAGCGGATTCTTTCCCTGGTAAAATCAATCAGGAGTTGATGCGTGAATTTATCACCGTTGTCTCCGCAGCGATTGACCAGTTGATGATGAGGCGCCGAGTTTCTGAAACCAATCAGAAATTATTTGAAAATGAAAAATTGATCTCGATCGGTCAACTCGCCAGCGGCATCGCCCATGAAATCCGTAATCCACTCTCCAGCCTGCAAATCAATCTTCAAGGATTATCGAAAGTTGAAACGCTTACGAAACGGGACAAACAGCGAATAAAAATCTGCCTTGAGGAAATCAGACGGTTGGATGAGATTGTCGGGGAGGTGGTCAGTTTTGCAAAACGAACACGTCTTGAAGTTGCTCCGACCAATGCCGCAAGGTTGATCGAGAAGAGTTTGGAGTTGGCGCAGGCGGAAGCGGAAAAACTGCAAATCCAAATTCATAAAGAAATCGATCCTCATCTACCTCAGATTCTCGCCGATGAAAGTCGTCTGATCCGGGTTTTACTTAATCTGATTTTAAATGCGATTCAAGCGATGGAGGTTGGGGGGAGGTTGGAGTTGAGAGCGGAACCATATCTGAATGGGATCGAAATTCAGGTGACGGATAATGGACATGGCATACCGAAAGAGCTGCAACGTGAGATTTTCAATCCATTTTTCACTACCAAAGCCGAAGGAACCGGCTTGGGATTGGCGAATGCTCAAAAATCCATCCAAGAGCACGGCGGAGAGATCGAAGTCATCAGCGAATCAGGCAAGGGAACCACATTTAGCATTCATCTACCCGCAGAACCGCCGCCTCCGCTTGAAGATTCCTCCACACTGCACCTGTTCCCAAGATAACCAGTGATAGTGTTTATATTTTTCTTGTATCCCATATTTTCGAGGCCTATGATGAAAACTATTCTCTTGATCGATGATGATGTGAAACTGACGGAATCCATCGAACTGAACGTGGGAGAAGGAAAATATCACTGGCTTATCGCTCATGACGGGGAGAAGGGATTGGAACTGCTCTCGCAGCAATCGCCGGTTCTGGTGATCTGCGATATTCGAATGCCGAAACTCGATGGACTCGCCTTTCTGGAAAAGGTGAAACAATCTGGTTTGGACATCCCCGTCATAATGATCACCGCCTATGATGACATGCAAACCACGATCCGGGCAATGCAGTTGGGAGCCTTCGAATATATCACCAAACCGATCGATACTACGGAATTAGAGTTGACGATCGAGCGCGCCCTCGCCGCCAGCAGCCGGGAACAACGGTTGAATCAGATGGTCTCGGAGATCTCCGCTCAGTACAAGATGAATAATATCATCGGCAGCACGCCCGAGATGAAAAAAATCTTTAAAACCATTGGGCAGGTAACTACCAGCCGGGTGAGTGTGCTAATCTTTGGGGAATCCGGCACAGGGAAGGAGTTGATCGCCAAGGCGATTCACTATAACAGCCCACTGCGGGAAGCCCCCTTCACTCCGGTAAATTGCAGCGCTATTCCGGAAGGATTGTTTGAAAGCGAACTGTTTGGGCATGAAAAGGGTGCATTTACCGGAGCGATTTCCACTACCCGAGGAAAGTGCGAGATTTGCCGTGATGGAACGCTGTTTCTCGATGAAATCGGGGATGTCCCACTGCCCATGCAGGCAAAATTGCTGCGAGTGCTGCAGGAACGTGAATTTTATCGTATTGGAGGAAATAAACGTCTGCCGTTCGAGGCGCGTGTAATCGCCGCCTCCCACCATGATCTGGAGAAAATGGTCGAAATGGGCAGATTCCGGGAAGACCTCTATTATCGCCTAGCCGTGGTTCGTATCGAAGTGCCGCCTTTACGTGAACGAAAAGAAGATATTGCCGCACTGGCGGAATATCTCATCGATAAAATCAATAAGGATCTGGATGGAGGAATTCGACGCATCGATCCAGATGTAATTCAAATCCTGCAGAATTACGACTTCCCGGGAAATGTACGTGAACTGGAAAATATCCTGCGTCATGCCGTGGTCATGGCGAAAGGCGTACTCCTGCTTCCTGAATATCTTCCCGCTCTGACGGATAAAGGTGAAAATCCGCCGCCAATCAGCGCCTACCGTTTTCCCGAGGAACTGGTTTCGCTTGAGGAGATGGAGCGACGATATATTCTTCATGCTCTGCAAAAAACCGGCTGGAAAAAGAAACTCACCTGCCATTTTCTGAAAATCGCTCGAACCACGCTGGATCGGAAACTTGAGTTGTACGGAATAAAGGCGCCAAAACGGGATTGATAGAATTAAGGAAAGAAGACAGGATACAGATTCACTTATAGATATTCTTCTAAATGTTCTAACAAATACATCGCTTTTTTCTGGGCGACCCGATTGATCAAACGGATCTCCGGCGCGGAATCGAGATTGAAATCGAGGATTCGTTGCAAACTGGTGCGTGCGGATTCTTCATCCAAGGCGGGCAGGTCGACATATTTAACTTTAAAAAACTCACTTAGTAAAAAAGAACCGCCGGTAAGTTCGCGATGACGCTGAAAGTGCCGCCTCGCTTTCTCCGGATCACCGCCGAAGAGACGCGGTTTCCCCCCATAGTAGGACGCGAAGAAAAGATGCACTGTGGCGTAATAATACATCTCATCGGTGTTCAGTACAAAAGCCATGAGAGCTTCCACCTTGGGAAAATCGGCAATCGCGGCGACATTGTCCAGGTTGAGATTGAGCGCGGACGACCAGGAATTACCCAGCCAGAAACAACCCGGTGCGGCTTTATCGGGAAGCTTTGTGACTTTTTCCTGAAACTCATCCAAACGGTCAATCGCCAGGAAATTGATACCGGTTTTCTGGATCAGCCAGCGGTTGGCGTACTCCCGGCTGCGGAAATACAATCTTGCCGCTCGTTCGTGATTTTCATCCTCAACAAAAGCCAATGAATAACTGGCGAATCCCATCGCCGCGAGAAGGAGGAGCCTCTCATTCTTCGGATCGGTTTGGATTATCCCCTCCAGAAGTTTTAGGTCTGATTCAATGGCGGTGCGCGCCAGCGTCAAGTCATCTTCCGCCATCAAGGAAGTGAAACTGGCGTCGAGTAGCCCCGCGGTGGAGCGAATCGCCAGCTTCTGCAGGCTGCAACTGGAAATAAGAAGAAGGGTAATGAGTAATATAGGTAGATTTAAATGTTTTTTGCACATAGGGAATGACACTCCGGGTAATATAGGTGCTGATTATTTCGATCCGAAAACAGATTCCTTCTGTCTGGCGAATTCATGCTTACCCGCCGCCATCATCATCAGAGTCGGGGCAGCCTGACGTGCGAGGGCGATTATTCTGTTGGCGAGTGCGCGAATATCCCACTGGGCGTGGATGTCCTCTCGCAAACGTGAAAAATGATACAACTCGCGCGCATTGGCTTTGAAGATACAGCGTCGACGATGAGCATTGGTCAGCGTATAAGCAGCCAGCGCGGGATTGATTTCGGCAAGATGACGCGCCAACTCGGTCGAACTATTCATCACCTTTGTAAAACATTGGGTTTCATGAATCGCCTGGATCGAAGGGGGCACAGTCCAGCCGAGTCCGGGATTATAGGGTCCCGGGAGCAGGGTCGCCATGCGGTGACGTTTAAATTGAGCAAATGCGGTGGCGGAAAGAATCACCTCCATCATAAAGTCCATCAACTCAAACTCACGGGGCGGCGGGTCACAAGCTTCCAGATTCTCCAGGCTGCGACTGATCAAATCGTGCTTTTCCTCCGGGTTTAGCGAATTTATCGATTCAAAGGCTTGCAACAATGATAGCGCTTCCCGTCGCCCGAGCAGCGCCGCCATCACACGCTTCTCACCGTCCGTGGTGACATCGATCAAACGGGCATCCTCTGCCACTGAAACCTCTGATCCCCAAGCAGGGACGCCTGGGGCTGCCCCTAGGACGCTTGGGGCTGTCTCGCAAGCACGGAGGCTTACGCTACCCCTCGTGGCTATTCCTGAGACGTCTGGGGCTG